>JBGTFX010000391.1:0-7767 GCA_041747055.1 Balneolaceae bacterium | reverse complement strand
GATGAGTGGATGCGGAAAAATAATTTTCTGTAAAGAATAACCACAGGGGGCACAGAGGACACAAAGGTGGAGTTTTTGAAGATTAGATATTGAAACTTTAACCAAGAGACGGCCTACTCATAAAGGTTTTTTTCTGTGATTGCCGTGAAAGCGTTGTGTCGCTGTGGTTATCACCATAAATAACCATAAGAAGAACATTCAAGCGCCCGAAGGTCCTTGAAGAGTTCTCTAAATAGTGAATACCTGATGCTTGAAGGAATTCCGTTTCACTTCATACGCTTCAAGGTCAGTTAATTATAATTTTAGATTAAGCATATTAAAATGGATCCAAAGAAGAACAGGAAAGGAAAACCGATTGAAATAGAACTGAAAGAAGATGAAGCATCAGGAACTTACTCGAACCTGGTGATGATTACCCATTCGCCATCAGAGTTTGTGTTCGATTTTATTTCCATGATGCCGGGTGTTCCCAAAGCAAAAGTGGTAAAACGAATGGTGTTGACGCCGGATCATGCTAAAAGGTTAAACAATGCATTAACTGAAAACCTTCGGAAATATGAAAGCGAACACGGGCAGATTCAGTCAAAAGAGAAGTTTGATATGCCGTTTAATTACCGAGGACCTACTCCCGAAGCATAATAGTTAAACAACCTGCCAGAGTACGAAGAAACGCGGAGTTCCTGGCAGAGTTGTGAGATAAGGATGATGTCGCTTATAACCCTTTTTGCTGCTCTTATCGCGACTGGTCGCTGAGTGTAGGGTTATTTTTTGGCGATGAGCAGTAGAACAATTCCAAACGTTAAAAACAGAACGTGTGGGAAAAAAGCTGCGAACTCCGGTGAAACGGTTCCTGTAGCTCCAAAGGGTTCTATTACTTTCATAAAAGCGAGATAGATAAAACTAATGGTTAATCCTGCCGAAATGTAAAAACCTTTTCCGCCTTTACGTTTTTCGGTAGCAAGGGCAAATCCAATCAGGCAAACAACAAAAATTGAAATTGGATAAGCAATTCGTCCAAATAGCTGAGTTAATGGCAGGTTGATTCCACCGGCACTGACTCTTCTAATGGATTCGATATACTGAAATGCATCAGGGTAAGTTAATTGATAAATATCAGAACTTCGCCGGGCCAAATCCCGCGGGAACAAGTTAAGGGAGATTTCCACATTTACTGTATCCCGCTGAGTAAACCCATTTCCTTCAAATATCTGCTCTGAATAACGATCTACTTTCCACACAGACAGCGAATCGTTCCAGCGAAGTCTACTGGCCATGGCAATTCTTGTAATTTTATTTTCATTAAATTCAACAATTCTGGCCTGATGCCCGACATTGGTTTTAGGATCAAAGAAGTTAAAACTTACAATTACACTGTCTGATTCTTGCCTGTAAACAGTACCCCGGTCAATTCGTTCACTGGAATTACTGAGGTATTCTCTCTCGAATTCAATCCTTTCGGCGTTAGAGTTTGGTATAACATACGCATCGAGGTAACTAACGATTCCCGCAAGCATCAAACCGAAAAATATATAAGGAATAACCAGCCGATATAGGCTTATTCCGGATGCTTTCATGGCAATGATTTCAAGCCGTTCGGTCATTTGTCCGGTAAGCAGGAGGCAAGCCACAAACACCGCAACGGGGCTGACAAGTCGAACCATCTCAGGTATGTAATTGAGGTAATAGCTGTTCCAGATCTGAGTCATTGTGGCTCCCTTGTCTGTGAAATCATCACTGTTTTCGGAGAAATCAATCAGAATAAAAATGCAAATCAGTACAGCTAATACGAAGAATGTAATTATCAGTAGCCTGAAAAAAATATAGCGGTCAATTTTATTCATCCTTTCTAAACAAGTTTGAAAGTGAAAATGATGTGCTGAGATGTAGTAGTAATATCATACCGATTAAGAACAGAAATATGTTTATGCCCCACATACCCATAAAAGGAGAGATGACCATACGATCAGCAAACTTCTCCCCCTGAATGATGGCAATAAAGTAAACAGTTAATATAACTGAACTTATGAGCGCAGCAACCCCCAAATTTCCTTTTCGGGTTAACATACCAATGGGGGCACCAATCAAAACAAATAAAACGCAGGCGAAGGGAATAGACAGTTTTTTGTGAACCTCCACAAGGAATTCAGCCACTCTGAAACTTCTCCAGCTAACGTCATTTTGATATTTGTCAAAATCTGCCCGATACCTATTTAAATTGTTCAGTGCAGAATTAAGTGCTGAAACCTGCGCCTGGGGATGATGAAGTAGATTTATAGGATCAAATATTGAATGATGCAGATGTAGTGTATCGGATTCTGAATCGCGGGATCTCACATTTCTGTTAGAACCTTCTATTTTAAATGGAAGAGCCTCTTCTTGTTGAGTCCTGGTGATTAGCGATGCAAATTCATTTTCTATATCCCTGTTCAATGTATCCACAACGGCAAGCATGGCCTGTGCACTCATTGTTCGATCATTTCTGGTTCTGCTTTCGGGATTAGCACGGGAGAATGCCATATCAGAAAGGTCAAAACTCATGCGATAGCGGTTGAAATCTGTTTTTTCCATGGTTTCATCACCACGACGTTCGCCCGGAACGTGGCGTAGAATAGATCCTTCATGTAGATAAAGGGAGAGGGTTTCTTCGTTGTCACTCTCCAGCCAACCTGATTTTGCACGAATATAAGCGCGATAACGATTTCCCACCTGTAACTGAAATACGGTAACATCACGAAGGGTATCGGTATCGCTATCAATTTTTTGGACTAAAAAGGTATATCCATCTATGCCTTCGTAGAAGGTTCCTTCTTGAAGGTCAAAACCCGGTTTAGCCATTCTTATATCTATAAAAAGTGACCTTGCTTTATGATTTGCCTCCGGGAGGATGTAATTGGAGAAATAGGCCATTCCTAAGAACAGGAGAAATCCAGCTGCAAGAACAGGAAGAACGAGTTTAAAAGGATTTATTCCAGCAGCACGTATTGCAGTTAGTTCGTTCCACTCCGAAAATTTACCAAACGCTATTAAAGTGGAGACCAAAACGGCCATTGGAACGGCCAAAACTACCATGTAGGCAAGGTTATTCAATATCAATTCAATAATGATAGATATTGCTAATCCTTTACCAACTAATTTATCTACATGTAATATCAGGAACTGCATTAACAGGATAAACATCACTGTAAAAAAGCAGAACAGAAATGGCCCAATATGTTTTTTTAGCAGATCTCGTTGTACGTGATTTAACATAGTTCTCAATATACTACCTCAAAGATTAGAAGAGAAAGAAATGGTTTTCAATTCAGAGTTTTAAGTAGTTCTAATTTTCAACATATTCCTGAAAGCTTTATTATCAACGGCTCGCTATAATTATTATCAATAAAATGCTGCCTATCGATTAAATGCTACGACGTTAAGGTTAAAAAATACGAAATGTGAAGGTGTATGGTTAACCTGAGTGGAATTTTATTCTTTATAAAGTTTCTAATTGATCATCAGTACTGAATTTATCTGTGAGAAAATTACCTCGTTTTAGCATTATTATTGTTCTTTTCTGGATGGCTCTACTGGGTTCAGCAGTAGAATTATATGCACAAAACGAAAGCAGCGCTCCAGCTGATACTACTGTTTCTGAAGAATTAAGAATACATTTTCGTCCTGTTTTTGGCAGCCGAATTACCAGGCCTTTCCTAAAACCAATACCCAAACTCTATTTTCTTACACTTCCTGCCGAAGAGGTTTATATTGAACAGACGGAGCGGGGTAATTTTTTCGCACAAAAGTACATTTATGGTTTCCAATCCGGCGCGCCAGTCTATTTAGAATTTAATCAACTTGCAGAGGAAAACAGGAAAAGGTCAATTAGGGAGAATTGGTCCCAACTAATTAGGGAAACTCAACAACGTGATGATAGAGAACGTGGATTACTCGATTTTAGTCTAGCCATTCCCGGAGGGGAGGAGTCAGCGTTTACATCCATATTTGGTAAGCCGGAGGTAAACTTGAGGGTAAATGGTGTGGCAAACATGAATGTGGGAGCTTCCATTCAGATGTCACCGGACGATGTAAACCTTCCGGAGGATCAACGGACCCGGATAGATCCTACTTTTGAACAGAATTTACAGCTGAATATTCAGGGTACAATTGGTGATAAACTAACCATTCAAACTGACTGGGATACCGAACGTACATTTGATTATCAAAACAGACTAAGCATAGTTTACGAAGGGTATGAGGATGAAATAATCAAAAGAATCGAAATGGGAAATGTTTCGATGAATACCGGAAACTCATTAATTCGAGGTAGTGAGGCTCTTTTTGGTATTAAATCCGTCACTGAATTTGGTCCTCTGCGATTAACTTCAATTGTGTCACAGCAGGATGGTGAATCCAATGTAGAAACAATCAGTGGTGGATCGCAGGAGCAAACCATCCAAATTCGTCCGGCTGATTATGAAGATGACCGGCATTTTCACCTGGATTTTTATACGCGTCAGGAATTTGAAAACAGCTTATCAAACCCTCAGCAGCTAAATCAAACATTACGGATTGCGGATGTTGAAGTGTGGGTTTTGAGGGAGACTATTCAGTCAGATGAAAGATCACGTCGGGCAATTGCTCTTGCTGATTTAGGAACAGTTGAAGTTGCTGAAGGAACTTTCGCTCCCCCTTCTAACGAAGAGGATCCATTTTCAGATGAAATACTGGACCAGTTCAGAGATCCACAGGTTGGTGTTTCAGCATCTGATTTGGCAGTTGAAGACCCCCGAAACTTTGAGGAAGGATTTTTCACACCTTTAGTTGAAGGAGTTGATTATACCATCAATAAAATATCCGGATATATTTCACTCAGACGCTCTTTAGGCTCCAGAGAGGTGCTTGCTGTTGCTTTTAATTACAGGGATACATCCGGAGGAATTTCGACGGTTGGTGAGATAAATCAGGGGGGCGGCGATCGGATATATTTAAAAATGCTTCGTCCCCGGAATGTGTCTACAGATCACCGGCTTTTTCCACTGACAATGAGAAATATTTATTCTCTGGGTATAAATAACATCAATCGAGAAAATCTGGATATTGAGCTTCAATTTACGGAAGATAACATCTCAAGAAATCGTCTTCCCGGAAGAGAGCCGACACTTCTGCAGGATTTGGGGCTTGATCGGGTGGATACGCAGGGGGCATTAAATCCCGATAACCAGATTGATTTCGGAACAGGAACTCTTGATGCTTTAGAGGGACGAATTATTTTCCCGTATCTGGAACCGTTTGGGAATCGTATTGCAGAACTATTGGAAGATTCACCTATTAATGAGGATGAAGCAGGACGATTGGTATACAATGAGCTTTACAATGAGCGTCAGCGAAATGCAGCCCAGAGTTCTAAAAATAGATTTTATCAATTTAGCGGAGTTTCAAAAGGAGGTGTTCAGGAAAATTACGCGTTAGGCATTGCGCTGGTAGAAGGCTCGGTAAGAGTTCGGGCAAACGGTGTTGAACTGCAAGAAGATATCGATTATCAGGTGGATTACTCATTTGGTAGTATTACAATTTTGAATGATCGTTACACAGCACCCGGACAGGATATCACCATTGAGTATGAGAATCAGGCATTTACCTCCATCGAACAGAAAACATTTACCGGTATACGGGCTGAGTATGAAGTTAATCGTGACATTCTGTTTGGTGGAACCTATTTCCGATTTAACGAACGCCCTCTGGATGATAAAATTCGAATAGGGGATGAACCTATCAGCAATACTGTTATTGGATTTGATGCCAACGCCCGGTTCGACACACCATTTGTAACCCGTGCACTGGATGCTTTTCCGCTTCTGCAAACTCGAGCACCATCAGAACTTAGGTTAAGTGGTGAATTTGCTCAGCTAAGGCCCGGAGTTGCTGAAACGAGAGCGGTTAGGCGTGCAATTCGTAATAATGAGCTATTTCCTGATGAAGAGCAGGGTTTGTCATTTATTGACGACTTTGAAGGATCAAGCATTAAACTAAACCTGCTGAATGTTAATCGCTGGCATATTGCTGCCGCCCCCGCCGCTGTTCCGGGATACGCACCTGATGCTCAAATTTTTGAAGAAGATGATTTTCCCGGTCAGCCTGCGGCAAATCAGTTATCCCGGCGCGATAGATCCGACCTACGGGGAAAATTTTCATTCTATACCATTCCCAGGAATATATCCTCCATTTTAAATGATGTTGTTTTTACACCTGAATCTGAACCCGTTCGAGTTACAGATGTCTTCCCCGGCAGGGAGACACAGAATCCACAGGAAGAGATCATCAATACTTTAGATATTCATTTCGATCCACAAAGAAGAGGTCAATATAACTACAATATGAATATGAGGGAGCTGCTTGAACAAATGCCGGAGAATACCTGGGGCGGTATGACCACGGTAATCCCTTCAGGGCAGGAAGATTTTTCGGAAAACAATATCGAATTTATTGAGTTTTGGGTTCAACCTATATTGCCCGGGGGCAGGTTACCCGGTGATGCAACTCTCGAAGATTATGACGGACAAATTTATATCGACATTGGTTTGGTATCGGAGGATGTTATTCCTAATTCCAGAATAAATACCGAGGATGGTTTAGGGTTAAATCCTGATAATTTGATACTGGATGATCTTGATAACCCCCGCTCTGTAATTCCCGCAAATCAAGTACCGCCGGAGGGACAATTTTCGAGTCAGAACCGGGATTTGGAAGATGTTGGACTTGATGGTCTACCCACAACAGGAGGGGTAAATGGTTTTAATGAAAGGGAAGTTTTCTCGGAGTTTATTGATCAAATGCGTGATCAATATGGAGAAAACAGCAGTGAGTTCCGTAAGATTTTTGATGACCCATCAAATGACAACTATATTTTTTATGGAGAATCACAACTAGAGGGGCGACTTCTCCATCAGCGATTTCATCGTCTCTTGGGATTTCCGGAAGGTAATACTCCCATTGATCAGGACGATAAGCGTGCAATTACAAATCGGCCGGATACAGAAGGATTGGTAAATCCATCAACAGTGAATTTAACGAACGCATATTTTCAGTACCAGATTGATTTTAACCCCGCTGATGAGGCAAATTTAGAGATTGGTACTCCCGGAACCTTTATCGTGGATCGAGTGCCCGCAAGTCGTCAACAGGACAGATGGTACCAGGTACGAATTCCACTGGAGGAATTTAAAAGACGCTTTGGTGATATTAATGATTTCCAAAATATTACCTATATGCGGATGTGGATGTCGGGTTACAGGAAACCTTTTACTATGCGTTTTGCAAGTTTGGATTTTGTAGGGAGTCAATGGCGGGATGATGAATCCATCAACGATAAGAGTGATCCCAATGCGGAACTGAAAGTAAGTACCATCAATATTGAAGAAAACTCCAATCGCCGGCCAACTCCTTATCGTCAGCCGGCAGGTGGTATACGGGCACAAAATCGTGGTTCTCAACTTCAATCACTACAAAATGAACAATCGATTGTACTTGAAGTTGAAAATTTAAGTGGCCAATCCCTTCAGATGGTAAAGCGTGTTTATCCAGGAGGGTTAAATCTGCTTGATTACTCCAATATGAGAATGTTTGTTCATGGAGAGGGTTACGAAAATCGGGAAGATATTGAACTGGTAATGCGCTTCGGAAATGATCTTGAAAATAATTATTACGAGTATCGACAGCCAATCACCCCCTCCGATCTAAATTTTCCATACCAGCCGTTTGATCCAAGTAATAATGCTCAGTTAAGAGAAG
>JBGTFX010000390.1:0-11647 GCA_041747055.1 Balneolaceae bacterium | reverse complement strand
TAATGATAGGTTGTCCGCTGAAATGTGTACTTTTGTTCATATTGGTTAGTTGAGTTTGTAGGAAAACACAACATAACCAAAAGAGGGGAACTCGAAAGAGTTTCCCTCTTCATTTTTTATCTTTTACCGGACACTACTGATATAAAACTATTTGTTCTATTAAAATTCATCATTATGGAGAAGCTCAAACTAGCCTCAAGTTTATTAGATAAGTATGTAGAGAACTTATCAAAATCTAAAAAAGACTGGCCACATGACATCAAAAAAGCCTTGAAATATATTAATGCTAATATATTTGAACCCGCCAATTCAATTAAGAATATGCGAGAAGAGTGTAATATAAGAGGCCAAAATTTCTCCTCTCGTTTTAACAATTACATAGGATACACTCCAAGGTCATACATAACGTATCATAGAATTCAAGCGGCCAAACAATTGCTTAAAAAAGAGAAATTGAAAGATTTACCTGTTAATTCGTTAGGCTTTTTAGTTGGGTTTGAAAAACCGTCCTCATTTTCTATGGCCTTCAAAAAACAGACTGGTACAACTCCAAAAGATTGGAAGCAAAGCTAATTGACTAATAAAAAATTGAAGAGAAAGTTTAATAGAAAAATGAAAAACTTCTCGATTTCATCTCTTTAATTGGATGTAAGCCATTGTCCAAATGTTTTAGAGATGACACAACTGTTCCCAAAAGAGATTATAGAAAATTCACAGGAAGCTAATTTTTCAAAGCACTCTGTTGTTTCGAAAATTATCTATTCAACAATCATTGTTTTCCTGATTTGTGCTATTGCTCTGCTGCCTTTTATTCATATGGATGTAGGAGTTCGTAGTCAAGGTTTTATCCGCCCGGTAACAGAAGTTCTTCCAATAACTTCAGCTGAATCCGGTAATGTTAAAATTTTAAACGCCTCGGAAAATCAATTTGTATCAAAAGGAGATCTTTTAGCAGTATTAGACGCTCCACATCTTAAAGAACAAATAAGGTTTAATCTATCCCGACAAAACTTGCTGAAAGGCTATCTTGATGATTTAAAAATTTTACAAAATGCAGAAACCGCCTCCCTTCTTACTTCAATAGATGTTGCTTCAGCCCGATATCAAAGGGACTTTTTGATGTTTAGACAACAACTTTTAAATCAACAAAATGAAATTACTCAAATAAATAGATCATTGAGTAGAGAAAAACATCTTTTCGATCAGGGAGCTATTAGTGAAGCTGCCTACGATGAAAGTTTCTATGCCTTTCAGACGGCCAAAAACAACTATAAACTGTTAATAGACCAACAACGAAACAACTGGAAGCTTGATAAAATATCATTCCAGGATGAAATTGATCAGTTGCAATCGGAATATTCCCAGATTATACAGCAGCTAAATCGATTTGAAATTCGATCTCCTATCTCTGGTACGTTTCAAAATGTATCCGGAATTTTTCAAAATAGCTTTATTTATGCCAATCAGGTTTTAGGTGAAATTTCTCCTGATACAACTCTAATTGCTGAGGCTTATGTTTCTCCCCGGGATATAGGTCTTCTTAAAGAAGGTATGGCTGTTCGAATGCAGATTGATGCCTACAATTATAATCAATGGGGGATCGCCACCGGTAAAATACAAAGCATCTCCACGGATATGATTATGCAGAATCAACAGCCTGTATTTAAAGTACGCTGTACTATAGATCAAACTTATCTTCATCTCCAAAATGGGTTTAAAGGTGATATCAAAAAAGGAATGACTTTTCAAAGTCGGTTTATTGTAAGCCGCCGCTCACTTTTTCAGTTATTATATGACAAAGTTGATGATTGGCTAAATCCGAATTGGAGTGAAAACGAATATGCTGTTGAAGTTTTAAACCAACAATAATTGTTTTATGAAGAAACATAAAATTGGAATAAAACAGCACGATATCACTGATTGCGGAGCCGCATGCCTAGGCTCTGTAGCTGCTCATTTTGGACTGGAATTACCTATTTCAAAAATTCGGCAGTATGCATCAACCGACAAAAAAGGAACTAATATTCTTGGTTTGATGGAAGCGGCTGACAAATTGGGATTTTCCGCGAAAGGAGTGAAAGGTGAGTTTGAAAGTCTTTTTAAAATTCCGACACCAACCATTGCCCATGTTGTAGTAAAAGAGGTGCTTCATCATTTTGTGGTTATTTATAAAGCCACTGACAAACATATTGAGGTAATGGATCCAATGGATGGAAAGATTCATAAAATTCCTCATGAAGAGTTTAAAAAACAGTGGACGGGTGTTTTAGTTCTTATTATGCCCAATGAAAGTTTTTCTGCCGGTAATGAAAAGGTGTCCATATCAAGTCGATTATGGTATTTACTGAAGCCACACCGTGCTGTTCTTTTTCAAGCTATGATTGGCGCAGCAGTATTTACCATTATTGGTTTATCGACTGCCATTTATGTGCAGTTGATAGTAGATCATGTACTTGTTGATGGGAATAGAAATCTCTTAAATATACTGGGAATCGGGATGATTGCACTGCTGCTGGTGCAAACATTCATCGGTGTAGCTAAAACAGTCTTTACCTTAAAAACAGGACAGTTAATTGATGCAAGATTAATTCTTGGCTACTACAAGCATTTGTTGAAACTCCCTCAGCGATTTTTTGATACCATGCGAGTTGGAGAAATTATTTCAAGGATTAATGATGCTGTTAAAATCCGGGCATTTATCAATGATGTTGCCATAAATATCATTGTCAATATTTTCATTGTCCTTTTCTCATTTGGGTTGATGTTTACCTACTACTGGAAGCTCGGAGTGGTTATGCTCGCTATTATTCCTGTCTTTACGATTATCTACTTCATCACAAACCACATAAATAAAAAGACCCAAAGAAAGGTAATGGAGAATGCGGCAGACCTGGAGTCGCAGCTGGTTGAATCTCTTAATTCTGTTTCAACAATTAAACAGTTCGGGCTCGAAGGTTTTGCAAACATGAAAACTGAAGCACGTTTTGTTCAGTTACTAAAAACAGTGTACCGGTCAGGCCTTAACTCTGTTTTTTCCGGTACTACCTCCCAGTTTGCAACAAGGATTTTCACCATTATTCTTCTTTGGGTGGGGTCTGTTTATGTTCTGCAAGGCTCCATAACCCCGGGTGAACTTCTCTCCTTCTATGCCATTATTGGATATTTTACAGGGCCTGTTAGTGAACTTGTCGGAATGAACAAAACCATTCAGGACGCAATGATTGCCGCCGACCGTCTTTTTGAAATCATGGATCTTGATAAAGAAGAGCAGGGCAAAAAAGTAGAGTTGAAAGAAGAGTTTATTGGTGATATAAAATTCGAAAATATCCATTTTAGGTATGGGTCAAGAGTGGATGTATTTGAAGAGTTGACGCTGACCATTCCGAAGGAAAAAGTAACCGCTTTTGTTGGGGAAAGCGGTTCAGGAAAAACGACGTTGGTAAATATTCTCCAAAAAATGTATCCATTGGAATCGGGCAAAGTACTCATTGGTGAATTGAATTTATCACACATTGATACTCATAGCTTAAGAGAAGCGATTTCCGTAGTGCCTCAAAAAATCGATCTTTTTGCCGGTAATGTGATCGATAATATAGCCGTTGGCCGGTTTGATCCTGATATGGAAAAGATTATTTCCATCTGTAAAAAATTGGGAATTCTCTCTTTTATAGAAGATCTGCCGAATGGGTTTGAAACTTATTTAGGCGAAAATGGGGCCACCCTTTCGGGTGGACAAAAGCAACGAATAGCCATAGCGAGAGCACTCTATAAAGATCCGGAAATTCTAATATTGGATGAAGCCACATCCTCATTGGACTCCGCATCTGAGCAATATGTGAAGGACACCGTGAACTACCTTCGTGAAAAAGGGAAAACAGTAATCTTAATTGCCCACCGTTTAAGTACAGTATTTATGGCGGATAAGATTTGTGTACTTGAAAAAGGTAGGCTGGTCGAAGAAGGAACCCATGATGATCTAATCAGTCAAGAAAATCACTACTACAAGCTTTGGAAAAACCAATTTCCATTTTTAAATGGAAATTTAAAAGAGACGATTCATCAACCTCAATCTTAACTCTATCACTATGGCACTATACAGTTATTTGAATAGAATTCATCGTATGGACTCATTGATCCGGCGTAAATGTACAGGCTCTCCTAAAGAGCTGGCCGAAAAGTTAGACATCTCCGAGAGATGGCTATACATCTTTTTAGATGAGCTAAAAACAGATCTCAACTGCCCAATTCGCTATGATCGTAAAAGACGCAGCTACGTGTATGAAGAACCAGGTAAAGTTGTTATTGGATTTACTACAGAATTAGAGCCTTGGCAAATGAAAAAGGTGAGCGGTGGAGAAAATTTCAGATGTTTTTCCTCACTGTATGTATAGGTGCAGTGGGGTACTTTAATATGTTAATGAAGCCAAAAATCTTGGTCTATGTAAATTATAACTCATAAATCTAAACTATGGAAAATTTAAAACATTTAACTAAGTCTGATTTAAATAGTACAAGTGGTGGATTCGTCCCTGTTGTAATATTAGGAACAGTTTATTCAGCCAAAGCTGTAGCAGGATATTTTATTGGTGTAGCTGGAGCATCGTCTGCAATAACTGTAGCAGTAATAAGTGATAATAAAAACTGAATAACGTTAAATATAAATTACTGATTATGACTAATACACTAAAATTGTATACAAAAAAATGTGATGAAAGTTTTGACGATAACTACCTTTCTATTTTAGACGATAATGAGTTAAAGTCTATCAATGGTGGGTCACCAAAGGCTGTTGCTGGATGGAAAGCATTAGCACTTGTAGCTGGCGGAACCGCAGCAGCTATTGTTGTGGGAGTTGCGGCTACTTATCTCATTTATAAAGGTGTCGAATATTTAATTACAGAATAAAATAAATTGGTGCAACTTTTAGTTGCACCAAATCTTTCAATTATGAAAACTCCAAAGAATTCAAACAATACTATTAGCATCAATATCAACGAAATACCAAAGATGAGCTTACGTATCCTGATGGTATTGATTGTTCTCGTGATTTTACCATTTAGTCTTTTCCATGGCAATATTTTTAGCCAAGAAATCAGCAATCTAAGTGGGTTGCTTGAGGAGTCATTTTTTGATTTTTTGATTAGAATGTTGTGGATTCCTTTTGTCTTTATAATATTTGTTATTTTAGGTGTTATTCTTCATGAAGCAATTCATGCCCTCCTGTTTTCACTTTATGTGCCATCAAAGTTCAAAGGCATACAATTCGGCTTTGACCAACAGCACGGTATCCCTTTTGTACATATTAAAGAACCAATTAGTGTTCTTGGATTTAGAATAGGTGCTGCTATGCCTCTTTTTCTTTTAGGAGTGATACCGGTAGTGATAGGTTTATACATAGGACTTTTTTGGGTAACCATTTTTGGAGTTATCTTTACTATTAGTGCGAGTGGAGACCTCCTTCTAATATCAAGAACTAAAGGTTTGTCAAGAAATCAAAAATTAAAAGATTTACCAGATAAAATAGGGTTTGAACTAGTTTAACCGTCTGAAGCGTTATAGTTAGATATGTAAATTCATGGTTCAGGTTATCAATTAAGTATATATCCTAAGTCATGGAAAAAAGTTGTGATAGAACATGAAAAATGATGTCTAAATATTCATATAAATATTTTTAGCCGTGACTTAGTTCTGCTTGGAATTTCACAACTCTATTCCCTTTACAATCTCTGGAATCTGCCGGTTTCTGGTGAGTTGTCGCGAAATAAGGTAAATTGATTTCGACCGCTGCTTTTCCTGCTCTGGCTGTTATAGGCTTTTTAGCCCTGCTATCCAGCTTTGCTCCGCAATCAACACCTAATTGGGGAAATGCAGGAATGGCCGGAGCCTCCATCCCTTTAATAGCAGGTGCTCTCAGTCCTATGATGGGTTATCTCTCAACCACCCTGATACTGATACTTGTTTTTGGTTCAGTTCACCACCTGACTAACGGCTGGCAAAAAAGACAATTAATTTTTGGCGCGCTTCTATTTCTGGCTGGTTTTGTTTTTGCTGCAAATTCGGTTGAAAATGTAGGTTCTTTTTTAATGACGGGTACTATTGCAGGGGTTCTGTTTATACTCATTTATACCTTCATTTTACGACACCATACAGCTTTGGTGATCCTCATGGTAGCCGTTTACTTCATTTTAATTGGATCGGGTTCAATAGTAAACCCAATGTTTCCGGGTGAAGGTATCTCCTGGATACTTAGTAGTTTATTGATTGGAGGCGTTGCCTGGTTCTGGCATGGAAAATTAGTTAATCAATAAAACAAATGTGCACAGGTAATAGGCATTTATACAGAACAAGCAGTGGCTCTAGCGATCAGTAGGGCCGCTAGAATTTACAAATAGCTCTTTCGCATAATGATGTTCCGAATCCCTTAACAAATCCACCTTTTACCCAAACTCTCGTATGAAAAAGAAACAAGAAAGTAATTTTCGAGAACTTATAATACTCGCATTAACCATTATCATTTTTACACTCATCTTCAGGAACTGGACTTCAAGCAAGCAATTTCTGTTTTTTAGTGGTGAGAGAAAAAATTAACAGGGAAAAGCAAGACCTGATTTTTCTTTAATTAAACATATTTTTAAAACAATGATAGAAATTTATGATGATACTGATGAACCAACATTGACATCTGATCTAAAATGGAGCGGAGTTCTGATTTTATTGGTAATTGCTACTAATTTGATCATCGTAACTTTAGCTGCATTTGGGAACAAACCATTTTTTGGAATTCCACCCACCTACGGTGTCTTTATATATGCAATATCTGGTTTTGCATCTGCAGGTTTATATTTCTTAATGCATGAAATTCAGAAATACCCCTCGTTTTTTGCCGCTTTATCTTTTTTATCATTAGGATTATCTACTCATCTGACTGGATTTGATTCCAGTTCAGGAATTACAATGTCATTTATATCCGCAGGATATATTGTCATTTATCTCTTTATGATCCAAATATTCAATGTTGACAATCCTGAAAAATAGTTCTCTCTTCACCCCATTCTCGCCGTTAAAACCAGCTATGCGTATTCTTCAACACTCAGTTGTTGACTTTCTTATCCTATCCCCAAACCATCCCCTTTTCAAAAAAAGTGTAAGGAATGTGGAGAAAAGGGTTCCTACATATATAGTCATCATACGAATGGCTCAAGTAAGTCCCGCTACGGGACGCCATATCCGTAGCCAATGGTCACTGCGAAGCAGTGGCCATGGGTATCAGCGAGTATGATAAATGGGAGCACTTTAGGTGCGGCATATACCCTGCACGATGACCATCCCATCTTTACCCACAACTTATTTATTGAATTCGAGTGCTTAATCAAGAGCTACTAACCATTAATATTGGACTATTATGCCAAATACTTACTCTAAATTACATGCACAAATTATATTCGCAGTAAAGGGAAGATCTAATTTCATTCAATATGAATGGAGAGACGAACTCTTTAAATATATTTCCGGGATCGTAGATGGAAAATCTCAAAAACTATATTCAATCGGAGGAATGCCCGATCATATTCATTTACTGATCGGGTTCAAACCTTCTATTTCACTCTCTGATCTGATGAGAGATATCAAATCCAATTCCTCAGCATTTGTTAACCGTAAGAGGTTTATTCATCAGAAATTTCAGTGGCAATCAGGATTTGGAGCTTTCAGTTACGGGCAATCACAGGTGTCAGATGTCATTCGATATATCGAAAATCAACAAGAGCATCACAAACACCGAACGTTCAAAGAGGAATATATTCAGCTGCTAAAGAAGTTTACTATTGAATATGATTCAGAATATCTGTTTGAATTTTATGACTAGATTCAATTCAGAGTTCGAATGATGTCGCGCCTATGGCGCTACTTTAAGATGGGTCTCCTTTCTCACCCCACAGATTCACGTTGTAAATCTGTGGGGCTACGGATATGCCGCCCCAAAATGGGGCTTTTCGGTTTCTAATACTAAAAAAACAATTAAACCAAACAACACAGATCATGACAGTCCCGCTAAGGGACGCCATATCCGTAGCCCATGGTCATTGCGAAGCGGTGGCCATGGGTATACAGCGAGCATGACAAATGGGGAGCGCCGTAGGTGCGGCAATACCTAACCCTGCAAGACGACTCTCCCGTATCCCCGAAATAGGGCGGCTTTATACCCCTAAAAAAAAAATGGCCAGACCTGTCAGGTTTCCAAAAACCTGACAGGTCTTTTCACTTTTGTTGTACGCTTTCCCAGTCCGAGATTAGGGGCCTTTTCACTTTTCACTTCTGCCTTCTCACTTCTCCCCTCACAAATCCGTCACACAGCCCAAACTCGCCGTTGATACCAGCTTTGCATACTTCTTCAACACTCCGCTGTTGAATGTTGGTTCAGGGGCTTTCCAGTTTTTACGGCGTTTTTCAATCTGTTTGTCTGTTAGCTCTACATCAATTGAGTGGTCGTCTGCGTCAATGATGATTCGATCGCCGTTTTCGACAAGAGCAATCAAGCCGCCGGTTTGTGCTTCCGGAGTGACGTGTCCAATCACAAAACCGTGCGTTCCGCCGGAGAATCGTCCGTCGGTAATAAGTGCCACTTCATTGCCCAGTCCCGCTCCCATAATGGCCGCGGTAATGGACAGCATCTCCCGCATTCCCGGTCCGCCTTTGGGCCCTTCATAACGGATAATCACTACATCACCCTTTTCCACTTCCCCGCCCTGAATACCCTTCAGGCTCTCCTCTTCGGAATTATACACCTTAGCAGTTCCCGAAAATTTGGTTCCCTCCTTTCCGGTAATTTTTGCTACTGATCCCTCCTCCGCAAGATTACCGTACAGAATTTGAAGATGACCCGTTTTCTTAATCGGCGCCGATACCGGATGGATCACATTTTGCTCCTCCAACAGGCCCGGCAGATCAGCTACATTTTCTTCCAGTGTTTTTCCGGTGACGGTCAGGCAGCTGCCGTCCAGCAACCCTTCTTCCAGCAAAAGCTTCTGAACGGCCGGAACACCTCCTGCATTGTACAAATCCTCCATCACATATTTTCCGCTGGGTTTCAGGTCAGCAATAAAGGGAGTACGATTGCTCACCTCCTGGAAATCATCAATCGTAAACGGCACTTTTGCCGCATGAGCCATCGCCAGCATGTGCATCACCGCGTTTGTGGATCCACCCAGCGCAATAATCATCGTAATGGCATTTTCAAGAGATTCTCGTGTAATGATATCGCTCGGTTTGATGTCTTTTTCGAGCAGCACCCGAATCGCCGCGCCGGCTCGTTCACACTCTTTAATCTTCTCTTTATGGGTTGCAGGAATCGATGAGCTGTAAGGCAGACTCATTCCCAGCGTTTCAATCGCCGATGCCATCGTGTTGGCCGTGTACATTCCGCCGCAGGCTCCCGCACCGGGACACGCATGTTTTAAGATTTGATCCAGTCCATCATCATCCAGTTCTTTCGACAAATACGAACCATACGCTTCAAACGCTGAAACGATATCCAGCTTCTGACCATTTAAATTTCCCGGACGAATGGTTCCGCCATATACCATTATCGACGGACGATTCACCCTCGCCATCGCCATAATAGCCCCCGGCATGTTTTTATCACAACCCACAACGGAGATATTGGCATCATACCACTGGGCGTTCATCACAACTTCAATTGAGTCGGCAATAATATCACGCGATGGCAGGGAGAATTTCATTCCCTGGGTTCCCATCGAAATTCCATCACTCACTCCAATTGAGTGAAACATGAATCCAACCATGTCATTGCTCCACACTCCCTTCTTCACCACGGCGGCTAAATCATTCAAATGCATGTTGCACGGATTGCCGTCCCAGCCGGTACTTGCAATTCCAATCTGAGGCTTTTTCATGTCATCCTCGCTCAAGCCGGTGGCATAAAGCATCGCTTTTGAGCCGACCTGAGATTTTTCCTGCGTTAAACGAGCACTAAATTTGTTGATTTTTCCGGACATGAAGTTTTCTTTCGTAATTAATTATTTTTACTTGATTTACAAGCAAGTATATATTTTTATGAAAGCGCTTTTCAAAACGCTGTTTTTCACACAAAAACGTGCATAGATTAATGTATAGAAAAAAAATTGACACGGTAAAGGGCTTTATCTATAATACTTGAAGTAATAATTAATCAATCGTTGATTTGTCACAAACAGCTAAAAATATGACTTCTTTAACTTTCGGATGCCCCGACATACAAGAAGTTTCTGTAGCTGAGACAAATTCTATTTCCTTACCAACAATTGATGATTTACGAACCACTTCTTTAATCAGTATAGTTTCAATAGATATTCTACTGCCTATTATTATTCTATCTATTCTGATTAGTAACATTCTAATTCTAATTCTGAGCTAAACAACAGCCGGAGATTAGAATTTAGATTCCTTATCACATCTTAATTTTGACCTCCGGCTGGAAACGTATATCCACGAAGGTCTATGAAATCAGCAAAACAATCCACGCCCGACCCTAACGAAAAACCTCACACGCTTGAGGCGATCAAATCACGCACAAAATCCGGTGTAGAATGCAACGGTGCCGAAATTCTGATCAACACGCTTAAAGATTTGAAGGTGGATACTATCTTTGGTTATCCCGGCGGAGCGGTTCTTCCTATCTACGATGCTCTTTTCGATGAGCACGACATCAACCACGTGTTGATTCGCCACGAACAGGCCGGAACACATGCCGCTGACGGATATGCCCGAGCTACCGGAAAGCCGGGCGTTGTATTGGCCACTTCAGGTCCCGGCGGAACCAACACCGTCACAGGAATTGCAACCGCCGCCATGGATTCTATTCCTATGGTTGTTTTGACCGGTCAGGTTCCCACGGGAGTAATCGGGAATGATGCTTTTCAGGAAGCGGATATTGTTGGGATTACGCGCCCCATCACCAAACACAGCTATTTGGTTCGGGATGTAAATGAATTAGAACACTGCCTCCGTGAAGCGTTTCATATTGCCGGCAGCGGACGACCCGGCCCTGTTTTGGTTGATCTGCCCAAAGATATGTTAAACACAATGGGACGATTTACAGGCATGAAAAAAGTGAAAATCCCCAGTTACAAACCCACCACTCAGGGACATCACTCCCAAATCGCAAAGGCTGCCGATATGCTCAGCAATGCCAAAAAGCCACTCATCTACGCAGGCGGTGGCGTTATTTTAGGAGAAGCATGGGAAGAGCTCACCGCCATGGCTGAACGCCACAATATTCCTGTCACCACAACTTTGATGGGCTTGGGCGGATTTCCGGAAAGTAAACCCCAGGCGCTAGGAATGCTCGGCATGCATGGTACCTGGTGCGCAAATATGGCAATGACCGATTGCGATGTGCTCCTTGCCGTAGGCGCACGGTTTGATGATCGCGTAACCGGCCGGCTTGATGGCTTCTCCCCTAACTCCAGAAAAATCCACATCGATATTGATCCCTCCTGTATCGGAAAAAATGTCCCGACTGAAGTACCCATTGTGGGTGATGTGAAGAATGTGCTTCCGGTGATGGATCAGATGATCAAAACACCTGACATCAAAAATTGGTGGGATGAGATACACACCTGGCAGAAAGAGCACCCCTTGGTAGTGCCAA
>JBGTFX010000389.1:0-5273 GCA_041747055.1 Balneolaceae bacterium | reverse complement strand
GAGGTCTCTTATGAGCTTATGTCTACAATTACAAAACAGCACTTAAGCAAAAATTTTAGGGAGCGTTTAAAAAATCCGACACCAAATGAAGAGGATGAAATAGTACATCAAAGAATACGCTTAAGTTTATTGGATTATGATCCGGAGCTAAACATACTGAGGGAGGTTAAAGACTATAAAGTAATCGAGCTTATTTACCAGCTGCGCATTTTTTTAATTGAATTAGATAAATACACAGGCTGGAAAATGGATGATTAAATATTTCCCATTTCTGTATATATGAGGGAGCACTCTTTTATTTAATCTCTAAAAAAGAACGGGGGATAATTTTTTATTCATTGAATTAGAACTTAAAAAAATCAAGAATATGAAAGAGACAAATAATTTAACAATTGCCATACTCGCAACAGATGGCTTTGAAGAAGTGGAGCTGAGTGATCCGCGAAATGCGATGAAAGATGCGGGAATTATTACCCATATTATTGCACCGAATAAAAATCATATTCGCGCATGGGACAAAACAAAATGGAGTAACGAATACCCGGTAGATGTACCACTCGAAGAAGCCGACAGCGACAAATATCACGGCTTAATGCTTCCGGGTGGTGTATTGAACCCCGACAAATTAAGGATGAATGAGAAGGCCATACAATTTATTCATGGTTTCATCAGAGATAAGAAACCAATTGCCGCAATTTGTCATGGCCCGCAGCTATTAATAGAAACCGGTGAGTTAACCGGGCGCAGAGTAACGTCATATCCATCTATAAAAACAGATTTGATTAATGCCGGTGCAGAATGGATAGATGAAGAAGTGGTGGTAGATAATAAATGGGTAACCAGCCGAAAACCGGAAGACCTACCGGCGTTTAATAAAGCGATGATTAATGAGTTTCGCCAGGTTATTCAGAAAGAAATGGCTGAATAGATTAAATGTAAAAAGTCCTTCTTTTATAGGGGGACTTTTTCTTAATGATTTCTAAGTGAATCAATTAATTCCTCTTTGTTCATTTTTGAACGACCCTCAATTCCCACTTCTGCAGCTTTATCATAAAGCTCTTTCTTTGTCCATTTTTCGTACTTCTTACTTCTTATTTTTGCCACCTTTACCCTCATTTTCGGAATTGGCAATTCGAGCCACCTTCTCTTTACTCATTCCTTTATCGCGAAGTGCTTCGTATTGATCTTCATTTTTTATCCGGTTCATATTTTTATCAGGCATATACTCCTCTTCTTTTTTTGATGTCTCTTTTGATTATTGATATATAATCAAACCCGATTTATATGTTCCAAATACAAGTTTATCCGTTTAAAAAAAGTTTTGTTAATGGAATCATTTAACTGAATTCATAGTATAACAAGTGACATAAAAGAGAGAATGTAAATCAAACACATCATGATCTATTCAAAATTCGTTAAGAAACTTGGAACCTATTCCGCATATGCAATAGGAGGATATTTGATAGGGAAGACAATAATGCGTGCAAGGCGTACCTTCACCCTAACCAATAAGGTGGTGCTTATTACTGGCGGTTCGCGAGGGCTTGGCTTGGTTTTAGCTAGAAAAATTGCAAAAGAAGGTGGAAAAGTAGTGATTTGTGGCCGTTCAGATGAGTCTTTGGATGAAGCATCACGGGATCTTGAAAAAATCACATCGAAGCATCTTGCTGTTCCCTGCGATATCACTGATAAACAGCAGGTAAAACAGTTGATACAGCGTATTAATGCTGAAATCGGAACGGTTGATGTACTCATCAATAACGCCGGAATTGTACAGGTTGCGCCTATGGAACTAATGGATGATGAAGATTACAAATCAGCCATGGACGTTCATACCTGGGGTGCTTTAAACTTGATTAACGAAGTGCTGCCCGGCATGAAAAGGAAGAAAATGGGTAGAATTGTAAACATCATTTCTATAGGTGGAATTATCAGCTATCCGCATCTACTCCCATATAATGTTAGTAAACATGCATTATCAGGATTGTCGAAAGGAGTGGCTGCTGAAGTGAACGACAGGAATATCAGAGTGACTTCAGTGTATCCGGGGTTAATGAGAACCGGAAGTCCCAGAAACATAGAAGTTAAGGGTAAGCATGAAAAAGAGTATGCTTGGTTTAAAATCGCTGATTCTTTACCTGGATTATCAATGAATAGCGATAAAGCTGCAAATCGAATTATTGAAGCAATGAAACGAGGGGATCAAACTTTAGTTCTTTCTTTCCCCGCTAAAGTAGCAGCTTTCTTCCAGGCGATTGCACCAGATTTTACTGTCACAATGTTCAAGTTGGATAACTACTTTTTACCATCGAAACCACGAGTTGTAGATGGCTCTCAATCTCGGAAAGGGTATGAAAGTGAAACCAATTTATCCAGAAATATTCTAACGAAAGAGACGGATAAAGCTGCAGTAGAAAACTTGGAAAGATAAAGCTGAAAATGATTCTTATTTTTCTTTAAGAAGCTGAAAAATCGAGCAATAAAGACAAGAACAGTTCATTAGTAAATAAAAATGACGGCTAAAAACAGTACCGTTTGAGCCTGTTAATGTGAGTGAGAGAGTAGTTCGATAAATAAGATTCACTTTTTTATTGATGCAAATTCAAGAGAACAATCAGAACGAATCAAATAATCAAGGAGGAGTTATGATATCAACTAAAACACATGGACTGATGGATTACCTAATGGGTGTAGTGCTGATTATAGCACCATTTATTTTTGATTTTGCTACGGGTGGAGCTGTAATGTGGGTACCAATTATTATAGGTATAACTGTAATTCTTTACAGTTTATTTACGGATTATGAATACGGCGCATCCCCCATTATTACTATGAGAACCCATTTAACTCTGGACATCACAGGAGGGTTACTTCTTGCGGTATCTCCTTGGCTCTTTGGGTTTGCAGACTTTGTATTCTGGCCACATCTAATTTTAGGTCTTGCTGAAGTTTTAGCAGCATTAATGACAGAAAAAGTACCTCAAAGATCACCAAAAAGAGCAACTCAAAGTGTATAAATCTATTCTAATTTTACCACCCCACAGAATTAAAGCGCTCCGGTGCCAAAAGGCGTAACCGGAGCGTTTCCTACTTTGAAAAACTCGAAGCACACGAATTATCAAAAGATTAAAGAGAGTCTAAAAAATTAAGGAGAGAAATAATTATGAAAGCTAATAATACTATTTGGGATCACTATTCAACAAAAGAAGACTATCCTGAACTGAAGCAAAATATGACTGCGGATGTCGCGATTATTGGGGGTGGAATTACCGGGATTTCAACGGGCCTTTTACTCGCCCAACTTGGAATGAAGGTTATAGTTTTGGAAAGCAAAAAAATTGGAGGGGTATCCAGCAGTTCAAGCACAGGGAACTTATACCTGACCATAGATCAAACGCTTTCTTCACTTTTATCTAAATATGATATTAACGCGGTAAAAGAAGTTGCAAATTCACGAGTTGAGGTACTGAGGAAAATTAGATCATGGGTCAATGATTTTAGAATGGAGTGTGATTACAAAGAAGTACCGTTTTACTTATACAGTAATGATGATGACTCACTTAAAAATATCGATAAGGAGTTTCAATGTGGGGTAAAGGCCGGAGTTCCCTACTTAATTGCAGATAAAAAAGAGATACCCTTTCCACATAAAAAAGGAATAAAACTTCCGCTGCAAAATCAGATAAATCCCAAACAGTATGTTCAGCAACTGGCACGAGCAGCGAAAGATAACAACTGCATTATCTATGAACAATCACATGTAAAAACGATTAATCGTGAGGAAGATCGGTTTACTTTAGAGTTAGATAATGGCAAAATTGAGGCGGAATATGTAGTTCATGCAACTCATACTCCCAAAGGTATAAAGATGGTGCAGACAGTTTTAGGTCCGTATCGAGAATATGGAATTGGCTGTGAGTTTAACAGAAAAAATATTTCTGAAGGAATTTATTGGGGATATCATGAAGATGGGAAAAAATTCTCTACCCGAATCTACTCAAAAAATGGAAAGGAATATTTGATAGTGGTGGGCGAGCCACATAGAACCGGTCAGGCGGCCGATAACAAACAGCAGATTTTAAATCTCGAACGCTTTGCCAAACAGCATTTCGATATAAAAAGTGTTGACTTCAGATGGGGAGGACAACATTATCGTCCTGCTGACCTTCTTCCCTACATAGGGCCGGTCAGCAAGGGCTCGAAAGAGTACATCGCTACTGGATTTTCTACAGATGGTTTAGTTTATGGCACGCTTTCCGGAATGATTATCTCGGATTTAATTCGGGGGCATGAAAACAAGTGGTATCATTTTTATAGTGCAAACAGGCATCATCCTTTAAAGTCGGCTCCTAAGTTTATTGAAGAGAACGTAAATGTAGCTAAGCAGTATTTAAATGATTATGGAGACTCAGCTCCCGATGCAACACAATTCAGGCTGGAAGATGTTCAAGCGGGTGAAGGCCGGGTAGTGAACCTTGATGGGAAAAAATTGGCCGTATATCGGAATTTAGAAAATGACCTCGAAATCGTTTCTGCAGTATGTACGCATATGAAATGTATTGTTCACTGGAATAATGCTGAAAAATCTTGGGATTGTCCTTGTCACGGTAGCCGGTTTAATACAGATGGATCCGTTATTGAAGGACCGGCTTATCGTTCTCTTGAGAAGGCGAAGAAAACGGAGAAAACGAAGAGTTAACTTAAATGGATAATCTATATGATACCTAAAGGTAAACTTATTGCCATTGGTGGCAGTATAGAAATGAATATTAAAAAAATTAAGAAAATGAAGGGAGAGCTTTCAGAAAATGTAATTCTCCCTAAAATTATTCAGTTAGCCGGTGGATCCAATAGCAGAATTGAATTGATTACATGTGCTTCAAGCATACCAGATGAGGTTTGGAAAGATTATGAGGAAGTTTTCAGAAAACTGGGAGTAGATAATATTGGCAACCTGTTTTTTCGTGGTGAAGAGGTAGCAAATTCTCCTGAAAAATTAAAGAGAATAGAAAAAGCTGATATGTTACTCTTTACAGGGGGAAATCAGGATAACATTCGCAAGTCTATAAAGGCTACAAAAGCACATGAGTTAATGATGACTCGATATTTGCAAGATGATATTGTAATTGCAGGAACAAGTGCCGGAGCCATGACCCTTTCAGAAGAAATTATTTTGGGAGAGAAGTTGGGAAATCGTCAAGATTATGATCTATTAATGGGTAAAGGACTTGGTTTTTTAAATCAAGCCATTATTGACACCCATTTCACCCAAC
>JBGTFX010000388.1:0-20341 GCA_041747055.1 Balneolaceae bacterium | reverse complement strand
TGAACGAAACTGGTGCAGGATAAAAACATTACGCGGGTCAGCGACACCGCGCTACGTAACTCAGGTCGCTGACCTGAGAGTTATGAACGAAACTGGTGCAGGATAGGAACATTACGCGGGTCAGCGACACCGCGCTACGTAACTCAGGTCGCTGACCTGAAAAGTTATGAACGAAACTGGTGCAGGATAAAAACATTGCGCGGGTCAGCGACACCGCGCTACGATTAGATGCCATTCTTTGTATCTTTTAGCAGAAAAAAATAGATTAAAAAAGATTACGTGATACTTACAGACACCCATTGCCACCTTTACCTCGATCAATTTGATGACGATTTGGATGAAGTTCTTCAACGAGCGGTTGATGCTGATATTCGTCATATTTTTCTTCCGGCAATTGACTGGAAATCGATGTCCGACATGGAAAAACTACATCACCCCGATATTACTTTTTATAAAATGGCGGGGATTCACCCATGCAGCGTGGAGGAGAATTTACCTGTGGATTTCGAAAAACTCACGGAGCTTTGTTCCCGTGATGAGTTTGTAGCAGTAGGGGAAACCGGGCTGGATTATTATTGGAGTACCGACTTTGTGAAAGATCAGAAAGAGAGTCTGCACGAACACTGTCGAATCGCCAAACAGACAAAAAAGCCGATTGTGCTCCATAACCGGGAAAGTACGGGTGATTTGCTGGATATTATTGAATCTGAACAGGAAGGCTCACTAACCGGAGTTTGGCACTGTTTTACCGGAACAGAAGAAGAGGGAAAACGCGCGCTTGATTTGGGGCTTTATTTAGGAGTAGGTGGCGTGGCTACTTTTAAAAATGCAGGTGTGGGCGAAGTGGTTGCGAAAATGCCGTTGGATAAATTAATTCTTGAAACCGATGCACCTTATTTATCGCCAACACCAAAACGCGGTAAGAGAAATGAACCGGCTTTTATGCGACTGACTGCGGAAAAATTATCAGAATTGAAAGATTTGAGCCTCGAAGAGGTTGCAGAAATCACCACTCGAAATGCATTTAATCTATTTGGCCTGAATGCCGATTTGTGATAATTCAGGAAAAGACTCCAAATAATGAGCTGGAATAAATGTGTTGCTAAATTCATTTCTCAGCGGCATTGTAGATCGCATGGTTCGAAATAATTTACCACGATTTTCAACGTCTGATTCAATCAGGCTTTTCAGGGCATGATCGTAGGTGCCAATCGGGTGTAAATCAAGTATAATCTCGGATATTGATGTGTATTCGTTTTTTAATTTCGGAAAGAATTTTTCGGGTTGAGGTAACTCTTGTTTTGGGAGACTAAAATGGTCACAAAAGGCATCAGCAATAAGTTTACTCGCTCGTAATTTGGCCTGAATTGAATATCCGGCAATATGTGGTGTAGCAAATAGTGACCGGTGTGCAAGTTCGGCATTAAACGCCGGCTCATTTTCCCAAACGTCAAATATAGTGTCACCCAAAACCCCGGAGTTGAGTTCTTTTAGCAGAACGGACTCATCAACAATTCCCCCTCTTGCAGTATTGATGATGAGATCGAAATGTTTATTTGAGAACCAGGATTCATTTAGTAAATGGTGAGTTGGATAGTCACCGATAGATGTTAGTGGAGTGTGAAATGTGAGTATATTACAATCCAATAACTCATCAAAATGAGCACTTTTGAAAATGAATTCTCGTTGGTCAAGCGGAGGGTCATATTGAATATAGGGGATAGAAAGTGCTTCGAACAAAGCGATTAACTGAGTTCCCACATTACCTACACCAACTATGCCAACTTTAGAATCTTGTAATGATTTTGCTCGTTCATCAGACCAATATAAGAGGGATGTGACCACAAATTCGGCAACGGAACGTGAATTGCATCCGGCAGCGTTTGCGAATGTAATATTCTGCTGCTTTAAATACTCCTTATTGATATGATCATCCCCTGCGGACCCTGTACCAATAAAGGATATTTTTCCCGGTATGGGAAGTGTAGTCTCATTTATTGGAGTGGTTGTGTTTAAAAAGAGCGCATCATATGTATTCGCATGATTTGGAAACTGTTCCGGATCAAAAAAATCTATTGTTACATTCTCCGGTAACATATTTTTAAAGTTATATAAATAGCGATTTGCTAAAACTTTCATCGTATGGCTCTCTAAAAGCTTTGAATATAATGTACGAGTGAACAATATTATGAACGAGACAATTTTTCTCAATTTAGATATTTTTTACTCATTCAAAAACATAATCTTTTTAATCATCCCTGAAACAGGTGATTTACAGCAGAAATGCTTTTCTTTCGGTGAAGAACTTAGCATTGTTTGAGCATCATCATGCAAGCGTACTAACAACAGTTTATTGAACTACTAAAATTTAGAAATGCCTCAATCAACTTTTAATACCGTTTCCATCATCAGAAAAAAAAGAGATGGGGAAGAGCTGTCAATGAAAGAGATCAAACATTTAATTGACGCCTACACAGAAGATAAAATTCCGGACTATCAGATGAGTGCTTTTCTGATGGCTTCTTTTTTGAAAGGATTAAATGCATCAGAAGCTGCAGCTTTAACTGAATCAATGCTGCACAGTGGAATTGTGGTTGATTTAAATGATACACCGGGAATAAAGGTGGATAAGCATTCCACCGGTGGAGTGGGTGATAAATTATCGCTGATTTTAGCCCCAATTGTAGCCGCTTGCGGAGTTCCCGTACCGATGATTTCAGGCAGGGGATTAGGCCATACCGGAGGAACGCTGGATAAATTAGAATCCATTCCCGGTTTTACGGTAGATGTAACTCTGGACCGATACAAAGAAATTTTAAAGAAGCAGAATCTTGTGCTGGTGGGTCAGACCGAAGAGATTGCTCCCGCTGATAAGCGACTTTATGCACTGCGTGATGTTACCGCTACAGTGGAATGTATTCCGCTGATAGCAGGGAGTATTATGAGTAAAAAACTGGCTGAAGGTATAGATGCACTGGTTTTGGACGTGAAATTTGGCTCAGGTGCATTTATGAAAAGTGTACAACAGGCTACAGAACTGGCGCAAACTCTTGTTGGAATTGGCGAACAGTTTGGCAAGGAAACTATTGCTTACCTCACAAATATGGAGCAGCCACTCGGAAATGCTGTAGGGAACTGGCTGGAAGTGAAGGAAAGTATCGATTGCCTAAACGGAGGTGGACCAGACGACGTGATGGAAATAACGCATCTGCTTGCGGGTACGATGATCTACCTTGGGAAGAAAGCATCGACAGTAGAAGAGGGGATTGAACTAAGTAAGAAGTCTATAAACGATGGCACTGCGCTTCAAAAGTGGATTGATATTGTGGAAGAGCAGGGAGGAGATACCGGGGTGATTAAGAATCCGGCTTCATACCCTCCGGCTGACTTTATGGAGCCGGTGAAGGCAAAGAAATCGGGAGTGATTTCTGAAATGGATGCCTTTGCAATGGGCATGGTTTCTGTAGAATTGGGAGCCGGGCGCAGAGCAAAAGAAGATTCGGTGGATCCACGGGCAGGATTTATACTTCACAAAAAAATTGGCGATTCTGTAAAAGAAAATGAAACATTAGCAACTCTACATACGAACAACAGTAGTATGTTAGACAGTGCTAAAGAAGGAATGGAAAAGGCGATTACTATTTCTGATTCAAAGCCGGTCATTCAAAAACAAATTGCATACAAAGTGGACAAAAAAGGCGTTCATAAGTATGATGTCTAATTGCAATAATGAGAAGAAATAGTAACTTATTACTTCGGCGATAGCTTTTTAAAAGCATAACTTTAAAAAACCAAAACTATGTTTGATCGATTTATCAGGGCAATAAAATCAATGTTTGGCGGATTCGTGAGTTCGATGGAGAATCCCAAGCTGATTCTGGAACAAAATATTCGGGAATTGAATGATCAGATTCCTCAAATGAATGAAAATATCGCAACGGTAAAAGCAAACGTAATTATGTTGCGAAAGGAAGTTCAGCGATACGAAAAGACCATTGAGGAAATCACATCAAAAATTAGATCGGCAATTAATGCCGACCGGGATGACCTGGCACAAGGCTACGCACTTCAGCTGGAAAAAACGCGGGAAAGTTTGGAGCATTCAAATGAGCAGCTGAAATTTGCTGAAATGGCCTACGAAAAAGCGCATAAGGTGAAGAAAGCATTTATGCGCGAAAAGGATAAGAAAATAAAAGAAGCCCGCGATGCGCTACGTGCAAGTGAACGAGCAGAATGGCAGGCAAAAGTGGCCGATGCATTGGAGTCATTTGAAGTTGGAGGGCTTGATCAAACCCATAATGAAATGTTGGGAAGATTGAATGAGCAAACTGCCAAAAATGAAGCCCGAATGGAAATTGCGCTCGATAGTGTAGATACAGAGACAATGGAAATTGAGGCAAATGCTGAGAAAATACGTGCCCAGGAACTTGTAGATCAGTTTAAACAGGAAATGGGTAAAAGCGCAGCTCCTGCCGAGAAAAAGTCTGAAAAGACCATTGAAATTGATGAGGAAGCACCGGCTGAAAAAGAGTCAGGCAAAACCGTGGGTAAAGACCGCGAGAAATCGTAAGCCTGCTGATTGATTTATACATCAAACCTAATGGGGTTAAACTATGCCATCCGAAAGCGAAAAAGAGCGTGAGCGGCTCAAAGAAGAGTACAAGGATCACTACCGGAAAATCCGTGACACGAAAGAGAAGTTGCGTCAGTCGCGATATGTGAAAAATATCAGTGACGCAATGGATCAAATGAATGCGGATGAATTGCTCTCTTCTGTGGATGATTTTTTAGGCAAAGTTCGTCATAAAATGACATCCATAGAGGCCCGGCTTGATGTGGCCATGGATCAGTTTTCGGAAGAGGAAAATTTGGATACCGAACTGGATGAGGAGCTGAAGAAGAAAAGAGCTAAAGATACGCTTCGGGATATTAAGCTCGAGATGGGATTGCTCTACAGTGAGCTTGAGAAACAGGCCGAAGAGATAAATGTGAAAAAAACGATTGGTCCGGAAACGGAACAGAAAAACAGCGGTAAATCAGAGAATGAAGAACGATAAAGAAACCACTATCAATTATACACGGGAAGCTTTTCTGCACCCGGTAAATCTTGTTTCGCTGCTGTTGGCAACCATTACGGCAGTTGTATTTGGCGGTACGGGTTTAATTTCCAATACCATTCTCACTCTGGCGTTTGGAACCGAATTGGTTTATCTGGGAGTGGTTCCGCATTTAACATCTTTCCGGCGATCTGTTGAGCAGAAAAAGCAAAAAGAACTCACCGAGGAAGCGGGTGATCAAATGCTGTTTCATCAGTTGGATGCTCGATCTCAAAAACGATTTTTAGTGCTCAAACACATCGCTTCGGAAGTGAAGGGTAATTTTAAATCGCTTGCATATTCTTCTCAGGGAATGCTCGAACATATTCAGAAGAAAATGGAGGATTTACTGTCTACCTATTTGACCCTTCTGGACATGAACCGACGCTATCAAATTTACATGAATTCCGAAGTAGAGGAAGAACTGAAACGGGAAGTACAAAATCAGGAGAATCAGCTTGATGGAATAAATTCAGAAAAGTTGAAAGCGACAAAACAACGCCGAATCAATATTTTAAACAAACGGCTTAACAAATTTGATGTAGCCAAAGAAAAGTACCTCATTTGTGAAACACATCTCGAAACGATAGAAGATGCAATTCGCTTTATCTATGAACAATCAATGACCATGCAGAATGCTGAGGATGTGGGAATGCAACTCGATCATCTGATTGACGAGATGGAAGAGACTAAAAATACCATTGAAGAACTGGATAAAAATCTGCTTCCCGGATTTGAAATGCTCGATCAGGAACTGGAGCTTGCAGAGCTAAGAAAAGAAGCAGAATCACTTCAAAAGAATACTGAACAAAAAGTAAAAACCAAGACATAATGCCCTACCAAACTGTTACGTTTTCTACCGATGACAATGGACTGTCCCTTCTAACGATTAATCGACCTGAAAAACTAAATGCACTCAATCGAACCGTGCTGGAAGAAATTTCCGTGGTTTTAGATGAGGTTGAAAAAGATGATTCAGTAAAAGGATTGATGATTACAGGTGCCGGAGAAAAAGCGTTTGTTGCGGGAGCCGACATTAAAGAGTTGTCCAATTTAGATCGGGAAACAGGAGAGAAACTATCTAAAAAAGGGCAGGAAATTTTCAGTCAAATTGAAAACTGCTCAAAACCGGTGGTTGCGATAGTAAATGGATATGCAATGGGCGGTGGGGCAGAATTAGCGATGGCATGCCATATTCGAATTGCCACAGAAAACGCTGTGTTTGGCCTGCCTGAAGTTTCATTGGGGCTCATTCCCGGTTATGGAGGTACACAACGGCTTACTATGCTGATTGGCAAAGCAAAAGCATTTGAATTTATTTTAACCGGTGGACAAATTCCTGCCGATAAAGCTTTGGAAATTGGGTTGGTCAACCAAGTAAGTAGCGGTGATGGCCATGAAGAAGCAAATACCATTTTGAGTAAAATTCTTAAAAACGGGCCCATTGCGGTTTCTAAGGCAATAGCGGCCATTAATGCAGCAGACTCAAAAGATGGATTCGCTGAGGAAGCCTCACTATTTGGTGAGCTTTGCGAAACGGAAGACTTTAAAGAGGGAACAACTGCATTTTTAGAGAAACGAAAAGCACAGTTTACAGGTAAGTAACTCGGACGTAGGCTGATCCGCAATGTCTCAAAAAGACATTGCGGATCTATTTCATTATTGCCAAAGCAGGAGCCTTCGGGTTACGTTGAGATGCGTCTCTCTTTTAAGCACATTATTGTTACCTTGAGGATGAATTTAGTTAACTTATTATAGAGTCACCCTAAGCGAATGGGGGATTTTTCTTTTAATACCATCGTTTTCAATATCTGTAAAATTGATTCTGTAGAAATACATCCTGAATGACTGAAACGCTTATAATTATTGGTACTATCTTGCTGAGTGGTTTTTTTTCGGGGTCAGAAATAGCCTTTGTTTCTGCCAATAGGTTAAAACTGGAGATTGAGAGTAGAAAAGGCTCATTTATTTCAAGATCTATTGGTTTTTTTAACGAAAGGCCGGAAACATTCCTAACCACTACCTTAGTTGGGAATAACATTGTGAATGTGCTCTACGCTACATTAATGGCTATTTTTCTTCTTGAACCTACACAGCGGATCTATGAATTGTGGGTGGGTTCAATCCCTTCTACTGCTACTGTTCTGTTGATTCAGACTATCATTGCTTCGCTGGTAATCATGATTTTTGGCGAAATTTTGCCAAAAGCTATTTTTAGAATTCAGGCTGATTTTATGATAAAAGTTGTAGCCGTTCCGCTACGAATTTTAAATGTAGTTCTTCGCCCCCTTATTTCACTATCAAATTCCTCATCTAGTATTTTAATTAAATGGCTGAGAACAGGAAGTGAACGGAATGAAAAAGTATTTCGTCGTCAGGATATCGAAATGATTTTTAAAGAACTTCGCGATACCGGTGGTGGGGAAGATTTTGATCAGGATGATTCTCAAATTCTGCACAATGTCCTCGAACTCTCCAACAAAAGAGTAAAAGACACGATGGTTCCGCGAACGGAAATTGTAGCTATTGATAAAAGCTCATCGCTGGAAGATCTCCAAAAAACTTTCATCACTTCTGGGTACTCAAAAATACCGGTTTATCAGGATAATATTGATGATGTAATTGGAGTTGTATTCGCTTACGATCTATTTAACAACCCTGATTCTATTTCTGAAATTATTCGTCCTGTTAAGCTCATTCCGGTCAGTAAAAAATCTAAAGATCTCTTGGCTGAATTTCGCCAAAGCAACAGCTCTGTGGCCATTGTGATTGACGAATATGGCGGAACTGCCGGAATGGTTACCATCGAAGACTTAATTGAAGAAGTGGTGGGTGATATTCAGGATGAGTATGATAAAGAGTATGATATCATAAAGAAGATAAATCCTACTACGTTTATTTTAAGTGGAAATGTGGAACTGGATGAATTGGAGGAGCAGTTCCCTCAAATTAATCTTCAGGATGAAAAAGATGAGTTTGAAACCGTTGCCGGATACATCATCAATCACACCGGTCGAATTCCCAAAGTGAATGAGGAACTTGTTATTCATGGCAACAAATTTATCATCAGCAAGGCAACACCAAATAAGCTCGATACCGTGAAGCTGATTATCCTGGAAGGAGATTAGCTTAATACCGGTCTGAGGCTTTTTGCTTGAATCTATTTTCTCAAAATCTCGTAGTTCATAGAATAACCAAAATCAAACCCTCTTCTATGATTAACCATTATCCCGATTGGGCAAAAGAGCTCGCAAAAAAATATTTAGGCCGAAACCTGAATCAGTTTATCCTGCATGGAAATGTGCATGATATGGTTCGGATCAATAACGATACTGCTAAATTTCAACGGTTAAAATCGTTTCTGTCGGATGATTTTTTTGGAGCCCGCAATATCGTCATTTTTTATGATCGAGCTTCAGGGATCTATTTTCGGGATCAAAAATCACAGGTAGATTTTAATCAGGCTCTTGCCGGACGTGATTCCATCGCCGGGACAGAATACAGTAAAAAACTTCCCAAAGATCCGGTAGGAGCTTTTTCCGTTCTTGAGCAATATTTCCGGTCGAGACTTGATCAGAGAAAAAGTATCGCGTTGATCATCGATTATGCAGAAACTATTGTGCCAATGAACGAGGCAGGGAGCATTGGCTCTGAAGATCGAAACGCATTGGTATATCTATTGAAATGGGCACATGACCCGCTGTTTCTGGCGTCAGATTTTACCACCGTTCTGCTCACAGAAAATTTATCGGATTTAAATAAAACGCTGACTCAGCATCCATTCTCGTCAGATATTCGAATTCCCTTGCCTGATGAAGCGGGTCGTTTACATTTCCTTGAGAAATGGGAAGGGGAAAAATTGTTTTCGGATATTTCGAAAGTGGAAAAAAGTGTAATGGCCCAGATGACAGCAGGATTGGGATACATCAAGCTTCAGGGGATTTTGTCATCAGCAGTTGAGAATGGTGAAATTATTACGTTTGATTCGCTCACAAAAGTCAAAAAAGAACTAATTGAAGCTGAGGCTTATGGTCTGCTGGAGTTTGTGTCTGTTTCGCAAACGCTGGATTCTGTTGCCGGACATACCAACGTGAAAAAGCATCTACGTTCGGCCGTTCATGCACTGCAAGCCGGCCGGCGTGATGTGATTCCGATGGGATACCTGATTTGCGGGCCTGTAGGAACCGGGAAAACGTTTTTGGTCACCTGTTTTTCCGGAGAAGTGGGAATTCCCATGGTAAAATTGAAAAACTTCAGGAGCCAATGGCAGGGAGTAACCGAAGGTAACCTGGAAAAGATATTAAATCTGTTGCGGGCAATGTCGCCCGTGGCCGTGATGATTGATGAAGCCGATGCCTATTTGGGAAATCGTAATGCATCGGGCGACAGCGGCGTTTCGAGCCGTGTATTTTCGCAGATTGCTACGTTTATGAGTGATACTGGAAATCGCGGGCGAATTATTTGGTTTTTGATGACAGCCCGGCCGGATTTAATGCCCATCGATTTAAAGCGTCAGGGTAGGGCAGAAGAGCATATTGCCTTATTCCCACCCGAAACGGAAGAAGAGAGGGTGGAGCTTTTTGAAGTGATGAAGAAAAAAACGGGACTTCAAATGACCGAGAATGAAGTACCGAAAAGTATTCGAAAAGGAAAAGTTACTTATTCAGGTGCTGATATGGAGGCAGCCCTTACAAGAGCCAAGTTTCGTGCAGCAGCCGGAGGTGAGAAATTAGTATCTCCGGAAATGCTTGAGCAGGTTTTTGACGATTTTCTACCTCCTACTTATCCCGAGGAAGTGGAGCTGCAAACATTATCTGCTGTAATTGAATGTACATCACAAGCTCTGTTGCCCGATCGTTTTCGTAACTTATCGAGGGATAAAATTTTGCATCGAATAGAAGAATTAAAGAAAACCATACGATAACTGATGGCCGATAAATCACTAAAGGAAATTCGGAAAATAATAGACAGCCTTGATGATACCATTATTAAAGCGCTGGCTGACCGGCAGAAAATCGTGAAAGATGTGCTAAGTGATAAATTAGAGACATCCAAAGGAATTCGGGATTCTGAACGGGAAGATGCGATGATGGAGTCGATCAGAAAAAAAGCGGTGAATGCCGGAATGGACCCCTACTTTTTGGAGCAGCTTTTTAAGGAAGTGATAAATCACTCGGTACGATATCAGACTCACGCTTTGGTTGATCATCAAAACGAAAAGAGTGGTGAAGAGACGATTCGTGTGGCCTATCAGGGAACCGATGGCGCATTTAGTCATCAAGCCGCCATGAAGCACTTTGAACAGCGCTATGCCAATGTAGAGTGTATAGGGTATAAACGATTCGATCAAGCCGCAGAAGCGGTAGAAAACAAGGAAGTACATGTAGCCATTTTACCGATCGAAAATACAACAGCCGGCTCCATCAACGATACCTATGATTTGCTGAACGAGAAACAGTTGTTTATTTCCGGTGAAGAAGTTCTCCGGATTATTCACTGTTTAATGGCGCCAAAGAAAGTGAAAATAGATAATATCAGGCGAATTTTATCGCATCCACAGGCGATTGCCCAATGCAGCAGGTTTTTGGCTGATCTTCCTCGTTGCCATGTAGAAAGCTATTTTGATACCGCTATGGCTGCCCGAAAAGTTCGTAATGATGGGGATTTGTCGCAGGCAGCAATTGGGAGCGCATATGCTGCGGATATTTATGACCTGAAAATATTGAAGCGGGATTTAGCCAATCAAAAAGAGAATTTTACCCGGTTTGTAGTGGTGGAGCGCGAAGAGGTGAAGTGTGATCCACAGCTGTCTTGTAAAACGTCGCTTGTTTTTGCTACTGTGGATGAAAAAGGTGCGTTGTTGAGTTGTTTGAATCTGTTGGGAGATCATGGAATTAACATGACTAAACTGGAATCTCGTCCACGGCCTCATCATCCATGGCAATCGCTGTTTTACCTGGATGTTGAAGGAAATACTCAAGAGATGAGAGTTGCAGATGCGCTTGAAAAGTTGAAGAAGAAAGCACAGTACGTAAAAGTATTGGGCAGTTATCCCGTCCGAGAAGGTAAGTGGTAGCTGTAAACAGATAGCTACTCATATTCGTAGACTTGGTATATAAATCTGAATTTGGTAAATATCAGAGGACGACAATTTGTTGTTTAATATTTAAACCTCTTTGAGACTCCAATATCTATTTTGGAACCGATAAGTACAAAATATTATGAAATTTACTCCATTTCGAACGGCTCTTATCTATCTTTTTTTTGCACTGATCTGGATACTTACAACAGATACTCTTTTAGAGTTTTTTGTAAGTGATGTGTCACTGCTCATCCGTCTGCAAATCATAAAAGGGTGGTTTTATGTGATACTGACAGCCGTTGCACTTTATTTTATGATGAAAAGTTATGAGGGTTACATCAAAACCAGAGAAGAGAAACAAAAAATAACGGAAGCAAATCTTCTGGTGGCTCTAAATGCTGCAAATTTAGGATCGTGGAATTATGATGTGACCGAAGAAAAACTATTTGTCTCAGAAAAGCACCAACATCTGCTTGGGTTAAAAGAAAATGAAGAAGCAACAACAAAGAAAGTATTTGACAAAATTGTTGAAGAAGACTTAGATCGTGTAAAAAATGCGGTTAGGGATACGATTCTAAAGGGGGTAGGGTATGAAGTGGAGTTCAGGATTAATAGAAAAGGAGGGATTCGGTGGATTCGTTCTATTGGAACTCCTGTTAAGAACCTTGGGAAAGTAGTAAGAGTTCACGGTGTAATAATGGATATAACCACCGAAAAAATACAGCGAGAAGAGCTAAAAACAGACAAACAGTATCTGCAAAAAATTTATGATTCTCTTCCGGTATTTTTGAATGTGATTGATGGGAATATGCAGATAAAAGATATCAACAGGTATATCACAGAGCGTCTGGGATATCAAATGGAAGATTTATTATCTGATAATATTTTAAAACAGATGGTCCCTGAATCAAAAAGTTTTGAACAAGCGTTGCAACTCATCAAAAATGCGGATGGTAGTTGGCAAGATTTTAATATTCAGGCAAAAAATGGTGAAATACTGAACACCAGCTGGACAATCATTCAAATGACGGAGGAAACGTATTTAGGTATTGGCGTTGATATTACAGAAAGAGTAGAGCTGGAGAAGGAGATTAAGGGTAAAGAAGAACGACTATCCCTTGCGGTGAAGGGGGGAAACGTTGGCTTATGGGATTGGAATTATAAAACGAATGAACTCATCATAAGTGATGAGTGGGCAGCGCAACTTGGTTATTGCAAAGAGGATCTTGCCGCGGATGTAAGTACCTGGAAGATGCTAACCCACCCTGATGATGTCGAGGAATCGCTTGATTTAATTGACAGACACATTAACGGAGAACTTGAGTATTACGAGAACGAAATAAGAATGCGTCATAAAGATGGTCAGTGGATTTGGTTGATGGACCGTGGTGAAGTTGCGGAAAGAGATGCAGATGGCTCAGTAGTGAAAATAATGGGTGCCCATATTGATATTACAGATCGAAAAAATCTTGAGCAGGAAATTAAGCAAAGTAAAGAGCTGCTTGAAGTGGCAACAATCAGTGGAAACTTAGGTCTATGGGATTGGAATGTTAAAACCGGGGCAACTATTTTTAATGAAGTGTGCGCTTCATTAGTGGGATATACACTGGAAGAGCTTGAGCCGGTGAGTTTCGAAACATGGAATTCCCTAGTGCATCCCGAGGATTTTGAAAAATTTCAAGAGGCAACCAGAAGATATTTCAGGGGAGAAGTAGTCTTCTACGAACTCGAGGTGCGAATGCGTCACAAAGAAGGGCATTGGGTGTGGATACTTACCCGTGGTGGAAGTGTGGAAAAAGATGCCGACGGGAAAATTGTTCGGATGGCAGGTACCCATCTAGATATCACGACGAGAAAGTTACTTGAGCAAAAAATCGTAGAGAGCAGAGAACGGTTAGAAGTAGCAACTGACAGTGCTAATGTAGGCTTATGGGAGTGGTACCCAAAAACGGGCAAAATTGTCACTGAAAAAAATTGGGCAAAACTAATTGGTTATGATCTGGAAGAGCTTGAGCCTATTTCCATTGAAACATGGAATAATCTGGTACATCCCGATGACCTTGACCTATTTGAAAAAGCTGTTGAGGATTACTTTTCCGGAAAAGTAGAAATGTACGAATGTGAAGTCCGCATGAAGCATAAAAACGGACATTGGGTGTGGATTTTAGATCGAGGGAAAACAGTGGAGTGGGATGAGGAAGGGAATTCTGTAAGAATGACAGGTACCCATGTAGATATAAGCGAGCAAAAAGAGAATGAACGGTTACTTAAAGAGTCGCAAAGAGTAGCAAATCTGGGAACATATGTATTAAATATAGAAACGCATGTTGCAGATACATCAAGAATATTAGATGAAATCTTTGGACTGTCGGAGGATGAAAAGTTAACTTTCTCAATATGGCAAAATATGATTCATCCTGATTACAAATATATTATTTCTGATTATGAAAGTGCCATGAAAGATGGGCTTTCCTTTGAAGCAGAATACAAAATCGTGCTTCAAGAAGGGGAGCGCTGGATTTATGAAAAAGCAGATGTAGAGAAAGATGAAAAAGGAAATCCTGTACTTATGATTGGAATTATGCAGGATATTTCAAAGGTAAAAGAGTATGAAGAAAAGCTTGAGCGAGAGAAAACACTATTCAAAGTCACAAGTGATCTGGTTAGTAATGTAGTTTGGGATTTTGATATTAATGAAAATAAAATCTGGTGGAATGAAGGAATTGAACAGCATTTTAGTTTCGATAGAGAAGATATTGGTAATAAGTTAAATTTCTGGACTGATCACATTCACCCCGATCATTTGGAGAGAGTGGTTAAAAGCTTCCAAAATGCTATTGAAGGGAGTGATATTCTTTGGGAAGAAGATTATATATTCCTTGCTGCAAATGGTGATGAGAGGCAAGTTCTTGATAGGGGATATATTTTTCGCGACGAAAACGGAAAAGCAATTCGTATGACCGGCGCCATTTTGGATCTTACCGAGCAGAAAAAGGCGGAAGAACTGTTGCAATATCAGGCAGGGGTATTGGAAACAATTTCGGATGCTATTTTGTCGGGGGATGAAAACTTTAGACTGAAAAGCTGGAATAAAGCAGCTGAAACTATATTTGGATATTCTAAAAAGGAAGTGATTGGGCGAAAAACTGCTGATGTTTTAAAAACAGAAGTCCCAAATGGAGATATAAATAAAGTTCGTGATTTAATAGTAGAAAAGGGGGAATGGGAAGGGGAAATTATACAGTACACAAAAAGCGGGCAAAGAGTAAATATCTTAACTTCTGTACAGTCGCGATATAATGAGAAGGGAGAGTTTATTGGTACGGCTTCGGTTAACAGAAATATTACTGAGATAAAGAAAGTGCAGGATAAATTGGCGAGGGAGCAAAAGCGTTTTGAATATGCAGCTTCAGTGGTAAGTGATGCTATTTGGGACGCAGACCCTAACGAAGGTACCGTATGGTGGAGTGAGGGATTCAAAACTAACTTCGGATATGAGGTACCATCCATCGAAAAAGGAGGAACTGTATGGGAAGATGCCATTCACCCCGACGATAAAGAGCGCGTACTTACTGCAATGAAAAAAGCCGAAGAAGGTCCTGATACTTCATGGAGTGAAGAATATCGATTTTTCCGTGCAGATGGCACTATAGCATATGTGCTGGATCAAAGTTTCATAATGCGAGATTATGATGGTAATATTTTACGGATTATAGGTTCAATGAATGATATTACTTCAGAAATTGTAGCCAAAGAAGAGCTACAGCGTTCAGAAGAACACTATCGCTTGCTTTTTGAAGAGAGCCCGATTCCTATGTGGATTTATGACCCGGTAACCTTTCGGTTTGAATCAGCAAATAATGCAGCCATAAAAAAATATGGTTATTCAATGGATGAATTTGTGGGCATGTCGATTTTTGATCTTCATCCGGAATCTGATCAGGAGGCGATTCTAAATGAAGCAAAAGAAAATCTTAAGCATCATCAATCCGGTTTTGATGAGTGGATACACGTAACAAAATCAGGCGAGCAAATTATAGCTGAAATTTCAGGAACGTATATTTATGACGGAGAAGATCAAAAAAGACTATTGATTGCAAATGATATTACACGACAGAGAACGGCAGAAAAGCAGGCATTAAGCGCTATGGTAGAAGGTGAAGAGAGAGAGCGTGCACGTGTTGCAAATGAATTGCATGATGGATTGGGTCAGTATTTGTCGGCAGCAAACATGAATTTAAAAACTGTTTATGAGGATATCCCGGATTTAAGTGAAAAGTTGCGAAAACCATTTAAGGATGGGCTTTCTATGCTGAATCATGCGATTACAGAAACGCGATCTATATCACAAAATCTGCTGCCGAAATCAATTCAAGACTATGGGTTAGAATTGGCCGTGGCTTCATTAATTAACGATGTAAAAAAAATTGAGGGGAAACAGTTTACTCTACAGCAGTACTATAATGCAGAAGAGGTTCCACAAAATATTCAGATTAATCTTTTTAGAATTGTGCAGGAAAGCCTTAATAATGCCATAAGACACTCAAATGCAAAAGCGATACATTTACAGCTAATACGGTCTGAAAACAACTTAATTTATACTATTGAAGATGACGGAACGGGATTTAATATAAATAAAGATAAAGAAAGTGGTTTAGGACTTCAGAGTATGAAAACTAGAGTTGCTGCAATGGCAGGATATATTGATATTGATTCTAAGATTGATAAAGGCACAATGATATCCGTTATTATTCCATTAAATAAATAATTTGTATGGCCAATATAAAAGTTGTTCTAGTTGATGATCATCAAATTGTCCGTGATGGCATTAAGCTAATGCTTGAACCACAGGCAGGAATTGATGTTGTTGGTGAGGCTGAAAATGGCGAACTGGCTTTACAGCTTATTAAAGAAGTGTTAGCGGATGTTGTTGTTATGGACATAAACATGCCGGTAATGGATGGAATTGCAGCCACAAAGAAGATAAAGGAAGATTACTCAAATATTAAAGTTTTAGCCCTTACTATGAGTAGTGATGACTCACACGTTCGACAGATGGTTCAGGCGGGAGCCTCAGGTTATATAATGAAAAGTGCCGGCCGAGAAGAGCTTACTAAGGCTATTAAAGAAGTGATGATGGGAAAACACTATTTTAGTGATCAGGCTACAGAGAGTATTTTGATGGATATGGTAAAGAATAAGGGCAAGAGTTCAGTGCCTGATGATGTACATATCACAGAAAGAGAAAAAGAAGTATTAGCGCTGATTGTACATGAATATACCAATCAGGAAATAGCTGAAAAGTTATTTATTAGCCCCAGAACTGTAGATGCACATCGCAGAAACCTTCTTCAGAAAACAGGCGCCAGAAATACAGCAGGATTAGTGACTTACGCATTTCAAAATAATCTCATCGAGAAAGCAAGGTAGCATTTATCAATAAATTTCATTTTTATTGGCCATTTAACAACATAATGGTCTAGGTGATTTTACGGATTAAAAAAAATTAATTTTACGTTTATTAGCTAATAGATAGTTCAGTTTTAGGATAGTATTTTAACTTAATGTTAAAACATCCAGACATATCTATTTTACTCATTACCGGCTATTCTCCCCGGAAAAATGCCTTTATTGACTTATTGCAGGATGTATGTGGTAAAGATGCTACTATCCTGCCAATTTCCAGTCCATCGCAGATAAAGAATGAAATTACTATTGAGCCTGATTTGTGTTTACTGGATCTTGCGAACATAAAGGAACCATCACTTGAAGTAATACGAATTGTGAAGGATCAACTTAGTAATTCAAAACTAATTGCTATTCATATCTATTCATCATCAATTCTAGTGAACCCTCTCTTTAGTGCAGGGATAGATGGATACTTAACGTATGAGCCAACAAGGTCCTCCATATACAAAGCTTTAGATTGTGTTTTCTCTAACGAAACCTATATCCCGGAAGAGATTCTTTCCTCGTAAGAAATACCTACGTATGAAAGGATTTAATATCTACTACTAAATACGAGTTTTAAAATTACGTCTTTCACGTCTTATGTTTAGATGTAGATATCCGTAAATATCCACTCGATTATTATGAGAATTAAATAATGGGTATGAAACAGAATAACAGTACAAATCTGACAGAAAGTGAGAGCTTTCTATTAAACGCTTTTCCCGGTGCAGTAGCAATTATAAATTACGACGGTGTAATTCTGTCGGTTAATAATGAATGGAAAAAAGCAGATAATGCGAATCATTTTTTTGGCCAAGGGCAAGTAAACGAAAACTATTTCGACTTTTGTAAAGAATCCGTACAAAAAGGGAGTGATTATGCTCTAAAGCTTCTACTGGGAATTCGAAATCTTTTGGATGGGGAGCGTTCCTTTTTTGAGATGACTTACCCCTTTGATAACGATATAAAACAAAGCTGGTATCGCGTTCAGATAAATCCCTATGAGAAAAAAGGGGCAATACTTCTGTTTGAGGAAATTACAGGAAGTGTGACAGCCATTCGTGCTTTAAAAGATTCAGAAGAGCGTTATAAGCAACATTTTGAACACGCTCTTAGTGGAATTATTATTGGTACACCCAAAGGAGGTATTAAAGATGCAAATCCCTCGGCTTGTCGAATTTTAGGATATACCCGCGAAGAATTAATCAAAGGCGGACGATCCATGATTATGGATTTTGAAAACCCGGTTAATAGAATTGCCTGGCAAGTTCGTGAGAAAAATTCAAAGTTCGAGGGAGAAAAAGAATATATTCATAAATCAGGACGGACAATTACTATAGAAGTTTCATCTGTAATGTTTAGAAATGAAGATGGAGAGCTCAATTCCATCAATACATTTAAAGATATTACGAAACAGAAAGAGATCGAAAAAAAGCTTGAAAATGAGCAGAAGTTTATCAAAGCCTCTATAGAAAGTATTCCGGGAACCTTTTATGTGATTGACATAAATGAAAAGCTAATTCGGTGGAATGAAGCCGTTGGAACGGAACTAGGATATACTCCAGAAATGATCAATGATATGATTGTTCAGGATTTCATTTGCGATACAGATCAACAAAAAGTAAATGAAACTATGAAAGAGGTGTTTAAAAAAGGAGAGGGTTCTGTAGTTGCCGGTATGAAGACTATGACAAATGATATACGTCAATACAAATTTAATATTAAATGTTTTTCACAGGACGATGAAAAGTTTTTGGTAGGAACAGGTGTGGATATTACCGAACTACTTGAAGCAGAAAAAGCCCGGGAAGAAAATTTCCATAAAATGGAGCAGCTTTTTGAAAATTCACCGCTGGGTATAGTGATGATTGATACTGAAAACACCATCAAAAAAGCCAACAAAAGTTTTATAGATATGTTTGGTTATAGCTTTGATGATTTTAAAACGAAAACAATTGACGAACTCATAGCCCAAGGTGATGATATAGAAGAAGCCATGCGGATTAGTCATGATTCATTTAATGGTAAATCAACACAAACTGAAGGCGCTCGATACACAAAAAGTGGGGATAAACGAACTGTTTTTATTAGTTCTGTACCAGTTAAAAAAAACAATGGTGATGTAATAGCAGTATACGGCATTTATGTTGACGTAACCGGGCAAAAAGAACTGGAAAACAGAATAAAAGAGTTACTTACACTTGAAAAAAAAACCCGCGAAAAAGTACAATTCTCACTAAATGAAAAAGAGGTACTTCTACAAGAAGTTCACCATAGAGTGAAGAACAATTTAGCAGTGATGGCAGGTCTTTTGGATTTACAGCTCATGGAAGAGACTGAGAAGGATGTAATAAGAAAACTCAGTGAAGTACAAAGCCGTATCTACTCAATTGCTAAAATTCACGAGACTTTGTACCAGGAAGAAAATATGGTAAGTATAAAATATCATAAGTATCTAAAATCATTTTTAAATTCACTACCGCAGTTTTCAAATAGTGATGGTTCTGCCAATTTTATTTTAGAATCTGATGAGATACTGCTGAATATTAATCAGGCAGTGCCATTTGGGTTGATGCTCAACGAAATGCTTAATGTTCTTATTCCATCATCACTAAGTGATGATACATCAATTTCTTTAGTTTTGAGGCAGATTGGAGAATATGTTTCTCTGCAAATTCAAGGAGAATCTTTGGATGTTTTAAATCTTGTTAAAAACAGATATTCAGAAAATTTTCAGTATAAGTTAATTGAAATTTTTCTTGATCAATTAAATGCGGAAATTGATCTGGATGAAAAAGAGCAAAAAATTATAGTATCTTTTAAGAAGATGAGAATACGCGGCTCAAGCAGCTCATTTATAATTGAGGAGTAAATATGAAGCAAGATTTTAAGATTTTAATCATCGAAGATGATTTAATTTTGACATTAAGTTTAGAATTGATGCTCAAAAAGCTAAACTTCAGCAAAATAAATAAAGTAAACACAGGCGAAAAAGCCATTGAGGTTGTTGGAATTGATCCCCCCGACCTCATGCTTGTTGATATCCATTTAGGGAGGGGAATTACCGGTATTGAAGCTGTAAAAACAATTCAGGAAACCTATTCTATCCCAGCATTATACATTACAGGAAATTCTGATATGTATAACAAACAACTTGCTAAAGATACCCAGTTTGTTGATTACCTGGTAAAACCGATTACTTTTAAGGAACTCCAAAACGCTCTTAATAAGCATTCAGAGAAAATAGATGAATAAATGGTTTATGTAATATGTCTGTCAGAGGATAGACAGTGAAAATGGAAAGTAAACTACTTTTATTGTCACCTTTGCCGTTAACTCTATCTTCCAAAATCATCCTCAACACGAACAATATCTTCTTCGTCTGATGGATTTTCAGGGTCGGTATGCTTCCAGATTTCCGCTACTACTCCCCATTCATCTAATCCCACCAGTCGGTGGCGCTCCCCTTGCCGTAATTCAATGATGTCTCCTGTAAGCAGCGTTTTCAAATCGGTTTGTTCATCCGTATCGCTAACAATAACACCGGCACTGCCGCTAATTAATTTCCATATTTCGGCACGGCGGTGATGATATTGCCAGGAGAGTCTTTTGCCGGGCTGTACCAACAAGATTTTTGGACTTAATTTAGAAAATCCTTTAAAGTCAGCCGGATTTAAATGCTGGAAAAATGTAGTAATAAACAGATCAGATT
>JBGTFX010000387.1:0-4540 GCA_041747055.1 Balneolaceae bacterium | reverse complement strand
GACCTTTGGAAAGAAAATGGAAGAATTATTACCAAAAAAAAACCGTACAATGAGTCAACCAAAATCAGGACGACACATACATAGGCTCAGTGATTAATCGGAATGCTTTCATTGCCTACAAAGAAACAGCCCGGGGCGGATAGACGATTCCATTGGGATCATCCTCAAAAAACTCCTCAAAAGGCCTATCTTTCGCCATCAGCCGGATATCTTTCAGGTTAATATCCCGCGGATCTTCGTGACCCAGGGTTCTGGTAATTTCCATCATGTCATGATGAAATCCACGCAGGTAACAGTTTACACGCATCGATTTGTCCGGTATATCAAGCCCGCGCATACGCCAGGTATTGTTGGTAGTTATGCCAACAGGACATTTATTTGTGTGGCACTTTAGCGACTGAATACAGCCAAGAGCATGCATGGGACCTCGTGCCGACTGAACGTAATCGGCACCAAAGGCAAAAGCTACTACAGCATGAGCCGGAGTAAAAAACCTGCCCGATACATTGAGCGTAACGTTATCACGCAGCCCGGCTTTTTTTAACTTATTATCGAGATAGGCAAGCGGCTCTATGGCTCCGCCATAACCGATATAGTTCAGATATAAATTAGGACCCGCTCCTGTGCCTCCATCGGCTCCGTCAAGTTGAATATCATCGGGTTCCTCACCTGTTTCTTTCATCGCTTCTACAAGTAGATCAAGCTCACTCAACTTTCCGACGCTAAGCTTAATTCCAACCGGGAGCAATGTAAGTTCACGAATGCGCTTGATCAACTCCATTAACTTCATGATTGAATCTTTAGGAGACTTCGATATCAGCTCACAATGCTGGGGTGGGCTTATTGCAGATACTCCGACTGGAATTTTTCGCACAGAGGCAATCTCTTCATTTACCTTACATCCGGGAAGATGCCCGCCAATATTTGGGTACCATCATTAAGGGGAACCGTAGGCTGAACGATCAGATGCTTTCATTCATCGTGTTAATAACGTCGAAAGGTTTAACTTCTTTACGATGTTCACCAATGGTGGACTTAAAGTCATTGCATTTTGATGGCTGGCCAAAATTATTGTGCAGAAGACGGGCATTCACTGTGTTTTCCACATCACTATTGTCCAACTCGGATCCAAAACTTGATATTGCCGCTACATCTTTGGCCCTCTGGTAAATATAATCTCTAACAATTCGCGGAATCGGGCGGCCATCTATATTCCGTTCATTAAAATATTGCAAAAACTTATCCCTGAACTCCTGTTCAAAAATATATCTAATCCTTCCAAGAGGTCCATAAATGCGTACAATTGTACTTCTTTTTTGGAGTAACAGCTCTTCAATTCCATAAAAAGCTAAAGCTCCGACAATAGTTAATATTCCAAAAAGGATATAGCCGTAATAGACCAGGGCAATTCCGCCAAGAATTATCAGGGCCGAAATAATTTCAACACACCGCATGATAAACCTTAAAGGTTCTGCGCTTCTTAGAAGGCCTTTATCTTTTATTTCTTTTGATTTATAAGATGAAATGTATGCCATGAGCAATCTTTATTTAATCAGTAGTTTATGTATAGAATCAAAAGTTGTTGTTATAATACAGTGCTTTTGATTACCATCAGTTTTTCGCGGGTCATATCGTGCATGGAGTGAGAGATTCCTCCCATACCGATTCCAGATTCGTCACGGCCACCAAAGGGCATCCAGTCAACCCGGAACGCTGTATGATCGTTAACCATAACAGCCGTGGCATTAAGTTTCTTTACCGCATCGAGCGCGATATCGAGATTTTTCGTAAACACAGATGCCTGGAAATGAACATCCAGTTCGTTAGCCTGATCAATCACTTTATTCCTGTCGCTATAGGAATAAACACATACAACAGGGCCAAAAATTTCATGGGTGGAAACAAGAGCTTCATTTGGCGGATTCATCAACACGGTCGGTTCGAAACAGGTATCTGAAATCCGGTTGCCACCACAAATCAGTTTGGCTCCCTTTTCAACAGCTTCATTCACCCACTTCTCCACCCGGTCAACCTCTTTTGGAAGTATCAACGGGCCAACATCAGTTGCTTCATCGAGCGGGTCGCCAACAATTAATTCTTCTGCTAAATGGGCAAGTTTGCCGGCCAGGCTATCGGCGATATCTTTGTGTGCAAATACCCGCTGTACCGATACACAGACCTGCCCGGCGAGATAAAATCCTCCTTTTACCAGCAGTGGCAGCATTGTTTCAAGATCGGCATCTTTTTCCACAATAACGGGGGCTGCACCACCGTGCTCAAGTGCGCAGCGGGTTCCGGGTGCAAGTTTAGACCGCAGGTACCAGCCTACTTTTGCCGAGCCGATAAAGGTGAAAAAGTTAACCCTTTTATCGGTAACCAGTTTTTCAGCGTCCTCATTACCGCATATCAGGGTTTGAATCCAGCCGCCGGGGCAGCCGGCTTCTTCGAGAATTTCAACCAGCGCCAGGCAAGATAAGGGAGTTGTAAGTGCCGGTTTTACGATAACCGGGCAGCCTGCGGCAAAAGCTGTTACAACCTGGTGCACAATCAAGTTCAGGGGGTGGTTGAAGGCACTGACCGCGGCCACAACACCAATCGGTTCCCGTGTGGTGAACGCAATCCTGTTTTCAGACGCTTCGGTGAGTCCCATCGGAACCTGTTCGCCTTTAAGCTGTGCAATTTCTGCCGCCGCTACCTTGATACCATTGATTGCCCGCAGAACTTCGACTTTGGAATCGCGGTACGGTTTTCCGCCTTCAGCAGAAGCGGTTTGGGTCAGTTCATCAATCCGGCTTTCTGCTATTTCAGCAGCCTTTTCTAAAATAGCCACCCGCCTATGAGGTTTTATCCATCCGGATTGATCATGAAACAGGGCGTATGCAGTTTCAAGTGCGTTTTCTACATCACCGTCTGACTGCATCGGGAGTTTTTTAATCAGGCTTAAGTCGAACGGGGATACAATTTCTAACATGGGAAAGGTTTATAAGGTTTGTGTTTTCTCTTTGATCAGGACATTTAAAATAGAGTGATTCAATGAGTAATCAATCTGAAGGTCAATCAGGTGTACACCTTTGGAATTCAAACAGTGGCTAAGTGTTTTCTGAAAATCTTCATCACTTTCGGGCCGGTAGCCGGCAGCCCCGTAGCTTTCGGCATATTTTACAAAATCGGGATTATTGAAATCGAGCCCAAAATCGTCGAAGCCCATATCTTCCTGCTTCCACTTGATCATACCGTAGGAACTATCGTTTACAATGATCACCACCAGGTCCAGGTTGTTTCGAACGGCTGTTTCCAGTTCCTGCGAATTCATCATGAACCCGCCGTCGCCGCAAACGGCCACAACTTTTTTATTGGGGCGGATCAGTTTTGCAAGCATTGCCGAGGGCAGGCCGGCTCCCATGGTTGCCAGAGCGTTGTCCAGCAATAGGGTGTTGGGCGAATAGCATTTGTAGTTGCGGGCAAACCAGATTTTGTACACACCGTTATCGAGGGTAATGATATCCTCTTCGTTGAGTGTATCCCGCATAATGCTCACAAGCCGCTGCGGCAGCATCGGGAAGCGCGTATCATTAAAATATTTACTCAGGTGGGTGTCAACATCTTTTTTGATCTGCATGTAAAAACTACTGTCCCATTCCGTTTTTTCACTGATGTGACGACAGATATGCTGAATGGAAGTGCGGATATCACCCACCACATTAAGCTGCGGGAAATAGACGGCATCCACCTCGGCGGGAAAAAAATTCAGGTGGATCACTTTTTTTCCACCATAATGCATAAAAAAGGGTGGTTTTTCGACGACATCATGTCCTACATTGATAACCAGGTCTGCCTTTTCAATGGCGCGATGAAGAAAATCGTGATCGGAGAGTGCCGCCGTACCGAGATATTGGGGATGCCGTTCATCGACCACACCTTTGCCCATCTGGGTACAGAAAAAGAAGATGCCTGTGCAGTTAATGAATTCTGTTAATGCTTCTCTTGTATTCTTGCGATTGGCACCGGCACCAATCATAAGCAGCGGCATTTTGGAATTTTCTATCATTTTTACAGCATCCAGGATAGCCGTTTCGTCTGCATCAGGACGGCGGTGTCCTACCACCTCAAACAGATGGTTTTCGGTCTCTTCGCGGGCGATATCTTCGGGCAGTTCCAGGTGCACTGCTCCGGGCCTCTCTTCGGTTGCAATACGGAAACTCTCACGCACCAGCGACGGGATGGTATTCCCGTTTACGACTTGTTTGGTAAATTTTGTAACCGGCTGCAGCATTTTTACCACATCCAGAATTTGAAACCGTGCCTGTTTGCTGGTTTTGATCGGTTTTTGGCCGGTAATCATCATCATAGGCATAGCACCCAACTGTGCATAGGCTGCGGGAGTGACCAGGTTGGTGGCCCCCGGTCCAAGCGTTGCCATACAGACTCCCGGTTTGCCGGTCAGCCGCCCATAGGTTGCCGCCATAAAACCGGCTCCCTGTTCATGACGTGTTATAATTAATTCTATCGTGGAATTTTTTAAGGAGTTCAGCAGATCCAG
>JBGTFX010000386.1:0-21810 GCA_041747055.1 Balneolaceae bacterium | reverse complement strand
TCAATTCCGGTGTGCTCCTGTATCTGGAGCGATCAGTTTTAGGATGCTCAATTCAAAAAATGCTCAACATGAAGCCAATTCTGAAGTTGGCTATACCATTTATTCTGGTATTAGCCATATTAACACAGTGCGACTCAGTTTCGTCCAACACAGATATAAATAATATAAATTCACCTAGTGGTGTTGCGGCACCTGCTTTCAGTTCGTTTGTAGGAGTGCAAAATTCCGGGTTTGTGCTGGATAATGAGGCCTTCCATTTTGCAGGAACTAATGCTTACTACCTGCCGAATTTCGAAAAGTTAAACTCATCTGTTGTAGACAGAGCCTTTGATCTATTTGAAGCTACAGGGGTAACCGTTGTACGTATGTGGGGTTTTTACGATGGTTACGATTGTGGATACAGCCGAAAAGACCCTAATGAAAACGTAATTCAAACTGCCCCCGGTGAATATAGTGAAGAAGCACTCGTAGACCTCGATAATGTAATTGCCAAAGGAAAAGAACGTGGCGTCACATTTATCATTCCGTTTATAAACTACTGGGACGAATTAGGTGGTATCTGTCAATACAATACGTGGGCGGGGGCGCCTGACCCATCTCGAAACATGGAGTTCTTCATTTCAAACAACGAAACACAAAAGTGGTTTAAAGATTATATCGACATGCTGCTCAATCGTGTGAATACGGTTACAGGTATTGCATATAAAGATGAACCTGCAATTTTCGCGTGGCAAATTATGAACGAAGGACGAAATGGCGGTGGAGATCCACAGGTTCTTTGCGATTGGTATCAGGAGATGGCTCAATACATCAAGTCTATTGATTCCAATCACATGGTTTCTACCGGCGAAGAAGGTTTTGATGAGGGAATCCCATCTGAATATTCTGTTGAAGACTATAAAAATACTTACCCCTTGCGATCTGGAAATGGCACGAGTTATGTGTTGAATACGGCCATTCCGGAAATTGATTTCGGCAGCGCACACTGGTACCCAAACGAATTTGGGCAAGGTGCATCTGTAGATGAAGAAACGCTTATAGCACAACGCGCCTGGTTAAGTGATCATAAAAAAATAGCTGAAACCCATGGGAAACCATTTGTTGTGGGTGAGTTTGGATTCCCCGGTTTTGCAAATGAAAGCGTACACGCTATGTACGATGATCTTTATCAATATGCAGAAGAGGTGAATCTGGACGGAAGTCTGTTGTGGCAGCTCGTTGCAGACGGTACAAAGTGCTGGGAATTTGGGGGAAATATTTGTTACCCCGCAGGCCGTGCGGATGCCGATCTCTACAAGAAGTTTAAGAACCACGTTACAAATATGAACAACTTGAAGTAAGTAATCGATGTTAGAACCGAGCCCGTTCGGACTCGGTTTCTTTAACCATCGAGGAAGTGGCTGTTTACTTATATAGCTCTATATGAGTAAATGTAACCGGTAAAAGTACATAGTATCGAGTTCTCAGAAACTCGCAGTAAAAACGCTCAAATAAAAACGCTCTACTCTAAGACTGTCCATATCTATAAAGTTGCTTGTTTAGAAAGCTCAAATCTAAAGAGGTTCAACTAAGGATGTGCAGTTTTGGAATGCTCAATTCTAAAAACGCTCATGATGAAAACATTACTAAAGCTCGCAATACCGCTTGTTGTGGTGTTCGCCTTTATAACCCAATGTGATTCAGTTGAACCTAAAATAGAACAAACTGAAGTAGAACAAATCGAACTATTATCACCTTTAAACAGTGCAACCGATCAGCCCATAAATGTGGATTTGACCTGGAAGCAAATTAAAGGTGCGAAAGTGTATGAATTAATGGTTTCCGAAACGGAAAACTTTGAATCTGCAGTAATTGATACCTTAATTGAAACCGCTTCATTTGAAAGTGGCTCAGTTTCAGTATCCTTTAAAACGCCATCTTTAAAACGGGAGACCACCTATTATTGGAAAGTATTCCCAATAAAATCTAATCAGGCAGGCCCATGGTCTGAAGTTTGGAGTTTTACCACAAGAGATTCTGAAGCTGGACCCGGCTCAGCTGATCTGTTTACACCTATGGATGGTGAAACCCTCGAAGCCGGTGATATTCTATTTGAATGGGGATCAGTTGAAGGTGTAGAAACCTATAATTATCAAGTAGCAACGGATACTGAATTTACAGAAATTACTGTTGATACTTTGGTAATTTCATCAGCCGTTACTGTAGACAATCTGGAAGCGGGAACGGAGTACAGCTGGCGTGTTGCCCCTGAAACGGAATCCGGAACGGGGCCGTGGTCTGAGACCTGGAGTTTCGTAATCAATGGCAAGGAGGATGGTTCAGGTGAAGACACCAGTGAACCTGTGAATCCAAAAGTAACCTTGGTTTCTCCGGGAAATGGGGACTCTGATTTGTCAACTGGTTTAAAATTCACTTGGAATGGAGAGTTTGGGCATTCCGAGTACGATTATCAACTTTCTGTTGATAAAGCATTTGATTCTGTTATTAAAGAAGAAACCGTATTCGGTACGTCTTATACTACAGAGGATCTGCAATATAATGAGAACTATTTCTGGCGCGTTAAAATAGCCGGTAATGGAAATGAATGGTCTGATATTTGGTCATTTTCTACAGAAGCGGAGCCGGTGACACCACCACCACCTTCTTCCGGTGATTTTGTAACTACTCAGAATTCTAACTTCATGTTAAATGGCGAGATTCACCGCTTTGCCGGTACAAATGCATACTACCTGCCCAATTACGAAAAGTTAAATTCGGGTGTTGTAGATCGTGCAATGAACCTTTTCGAAGACTCAGGAGTAACCGTGCTGCGTATGTGGGGTTTTTATGATGGATACGACTGTGGATACAGCAGAAATGATTCAAATGAAAACGTGATTCAAACTGCTCCGGGCGAGTACAGTGAATCAGCACTTCGAGATTTAGACAGTGTAATAGCTAAAGGAAAAGCCCGCGGCATTAAATTTATCATTCCCTTTGTGAACTATTGGGATGAGTTAGGCGGAATTTGCCAGTATAATACCTGGGCAGGTGCGTCTAATCCCTCGCGGAATATGAATTTCTTCATTAATAATAGCGAAACTCAAAAATGGTTCAAGGATTATATTAAAATGCTCTTGAACCGTGTGAACACAGTAACCGGGGTAGCTTATAAAGATGAACCGGCAATTTTTGCATGGCAAATCATCAATGAAGGAAGAAATAGTGGTGCAAATGCACAGATTCTTCGTAACTGGTATCAGGAAATTGCACAATACATCAAATCAATTGATTCGAATCACCTGGTAGGAACCGGGGAGGAAGGTTTTGATGAAGGAACTCCATCAGAGTATACTGTTTCTGATTACAGCAATGCCTATGTGCTTCGGGCACAAGAGGGGACCAGTTATATAGAAAACACATCGATACCCGAAATTGATTTTGGAAGCGCCCACTGGTATCCAAATGAATGGGGATTTGGAACAACAATTAATGATCAGCTTCTAACGGCTCAACGTGCTTGGTTAAGTGATCACCAGCGAATTGCTGAAAGTTATAATAAGCCATTTCTAATTGGTGAATTTGGATTCCCTGGCTGGGCTGATGATCGGGTTATAAAAATGTATGATGAACTGTATCAGCATGCAGAAAGCATCAAGCTCGATGGAAATCTGTTGTGGCAACTTGTTGCAGACGGCACAAAATGTTGGGAATTTGGTGGTAATATTTGTCATCCGGGTGGGCGTACAGATACTGAGCTTTATAATAAGTTCAAGCAGCATATAACCAACATGAGAAAACTGAAGTAACTTTAGTGGAAAGTTACTTCAAATCCTTTGGCCCTGAAACGTTTACTCAGTGTTGAAACTTCAGCCGAGTTCGATATTTTCGAGCTCGGCTTTTTTATTTTGAATGGTATTATAGTTTTCAGAATTATAACGATCTAATTTGTTATGAAGGGTTTTTCTGGCAAAGCCTAAAAGCTTGGCGGCTTCTGTTTTGTTATTATCTACAGAACGAAGAGTTTGTTTAATGGCTTGCTTTTCAATTTCATCCAAACTTGTTCCAACCGGAATATGGAGGTAATTATTGGAGTCATCGGAAAATCCGGGGAAGAATTTGGATTTGGTTTTAGATATTGAAGATGGCAACATATCGGGCATTATTTTATTTCCTTCCAATAAAACAATACATCTTTCCGTGGTATTTTTTAATTCACGTACATTTCCCGGCCAGTCATAGTTCATTAATATCTCCATCGTCTCCTTTGTAAACTCAACATCTTCAAGTTCATATAGATCACAATAGACATTTTTATAAAACTCAACCAACAATGGGATATCTTCTTTGCGATGACGAAGTGGTGGAATATACAGTTCCACAACATTGAGCCGATAAAAAAGGTCTTCTCGGAAACTTCCCGCTTTTATTTGATCGCTTAAAATTTTATTTGTGGCCGAAATTAAAGTCACATCTACATGTACTTCTTCTTTTCCTCCTACTCTGCGGAACGTACCCATTTCTACAGCGCGCAGCAGTTTAACCTGCGCATTTAAAGACATTTCACCGATCTCATCAAGAAATAGGGTTCCATTATCAGCCATTTCAAAGCAGCCTTTCTTTTGTGCAACAGCACCCGTAAATGCTCCCTTCTCATGACCCAGCAGCTCACTTTCTACAAGTTCATTTGGTATAGCACCACAGTTTACCGTAACCATGGGTTTATTTCTATTTTTACTGTGATAGTGAAGTAGGCTGGCAAATACCTCCTTACCTGTACCGTTTTCACCCGTAATTAATACGGTAGCGCCTGTTTTTGCTACCAGTTTTATTTTCCGGTATAAATCGAGCATTGCGGGGCTTTGAGTTATCAGTACCGGCTTTTCTCTTGAATTGCTTCTGTTTTTTGTGTTTAAAGTGTCTTGATAATCCACCGTATCATTCTTCATAAGTTTACTCTCTCTTTTAACTATCTCCTTATATTAGTTGGGTTTTCCAACAACATAAGTCTAACTTTAATTATTGGTTAGAACCTAACCACTCCTGGTGCCAAATAGATTTTTTCATAGATGCCTTTCAAAGATGGATACTATCAGTTACACAGACATTACATTAAAACTAAAAATGATTATATATATTACAGTAAGCATTCTAAAAGCATTTTATAGGATATAATAAATGTCTTCTCTTACAAACAGTATTAAAAATGAAAAAATGCAATATTATTTGATAAGGATATTATTTTTAACTCTGTATTATGGATCTTACTATTTCATATAAAAATAGCCGATGTCTCTTTCGATCCTTTAACCCTGGTAAATGATACCTCTCTTTCTCTAACTAAATGTTTATCAGCCGTAATTAAAGATAATCAATAAATAGAGGTAAATGATTGCAGAATTTTTTAAAAAGATTGCTTAATCAACCTTTTAAATGCTGAAATGCTGTTCTGGTAAATTCCTTTCAATCCCGATTAAAGATTCAGGTCTAATTTTCAAAGGCTAAACACAAGTAGCTTTAAATATTCTGTAAATTAAATAACATTCTTCAATTTTTATGTAACGTTTGAAATGCAAAGGTTCTTCATCTTGGCACACAAGATAAGTGTTTTATGCAGTTAATTAATAAACACCGCTAAATAAATATAGTGTATTATATATTTTAATATTTTATTAATTAAATATTCTATTAACATAATTAGTATTTGAGAGAGATAAATCTAAATTCCACTTAGTGATGAAAAAACTACAGCTTATTATACCTACAATTATATTATTATTTACTTTTCAATCTGTTGCAATGGCACAATCAACAGATATTACGGAGACGTTTAAAAAACATTTTAATGAAACTGTTCAGCAAGTTCATGTAACAGAAGATGCAGACGAAAAGAGATCAATTTTAAACAACTCTTATAATAAAATGCTAACGGCGCTTAAGAGAATAGAGTCGAAGGCAAATCTTAATGGAGAAGAAGTAATCCAATTGCAATCTTTTAAAAATGAAATAAAAGAAATGCAGGATGAACTTAATGGACACAATGGCTTCACCGAAATACAGGACGAAATGCTCATAGATTTTTCTGAGTACTCGCAACAGTATTTTGAGCAAGCAAATCGAACCATTACTATTAGTGTAACTACAGCGCTGTTAATTATTATTATTCTTTTGCTACTATCGTAACCGGTATATCAAAAATTTAGCTTCGGGGATTAACCTGATTATTAAAAAAGGAATCAGGGTTGACGAGTTTATATCAGGTCGGCAGGAGAGAGAAACCGTCGGATAAAATGCATGGGTGCACAGAAAAATGTAACCCAACAGTAACCTGAGAAGTTACTTCACATCAGAAGTATTCAACGAATTCAAATACGTTGGTAATTAAGAGAGACTATCACCATGAATAAACCATTATCAAAAGCTAATCTATCTGCATCTATTGGTATATCGCTTCTAATCTTTTTCATATTAGGTACTAATTCTTGTGCAAATATAGAAAATGTAGAACCTGTTTATATTGAGGAACCGGAACCTGAGTTTGTTATAGTGAATACAATCGATTTTGAGGAGATTCAAAATAGAGGCACAATTAAAATGATCACCCGGTACAGCCCCACATCTTATTTTTTACTCGGTGGGATGGATCGTGGATTCGAATATGAACTGGTGTCACGCTTTGCCAAAGAAAACGAGCTAAAGGTTGAGGTGGTTTTGATTGATTCTCATGAGGACCCAATACAAATTTTGGAAAGCGGGGAAGGAGATTTGATAGCTGATCATTTTGCTATTAGCGAAGATCTTTTGGATCAGGTAAGCTTTAGTCGACCGTATAATTTTATTAATAAGGTTTATGAAGTAAATAAAGCAGAGATTGAAAATGTATCGATGCTACATATAGCAGATGAAAAAGATCTTGATTCAAGAACTCCCAATTACCAAGCGGCAGCGCGTTATCTTGATGAAGAACCTCTGGAAATGGCAATTACAAAAAGGGATAGCATAGCTTGGGCAATCCGAAAAAATGCTCCGGTTCTGAAGCAAAAGATTGATGAATTTCTTGGCAAGCACATAGAGGTGCGGGAGCAAGATGGACGCATTATCCGCTCAGCCTATTTAAATAATTTGCGTCGCCGATATTTTGAACGCGACCAGTTTAAAAGCCGATACAACGATCGTGCCTATGATGCCCTTTATACAGGCTATTTGTCTCCGTATGATGATTTGGTAAAATCGATTGCAGATGAAGCGGGTGTAGACTGGAAGCTGGTTATTGCTGTAATGGCACAGGAGTCAGCATTCGATCCTAAGGCTGAAAGTTTGGCCGGCGCACTTGGTTTAATGCAAATAATACCACGTTTTTCCATAGTAGCAGACAAAAATGATCTGTATGATCCTGAAATTAATATTCGCGAAGGTGTTCGATACCTAAAAAAGCATTTAACACGTGAGGCACATCTCGATTCTCTAAATCGCCACTCCATGGCCTTAGCTGCCTATAATGTTGGTATGGGTAATCTTGCAGACGCCAGGGAGCTGGCAGTGCGGTTGGGCAACGATCCCGATGAATGGCCAAACATAGCTGATGCACTTCTCAAACTAATGAATTGGGAATATTACCGGCATGCCCGCTACGGATACAAAAGAGGTACCGAAACGGTGAATTATGTAGAGGACGTATTAAATCGTTACAGCCGCTATCAAGCTATTCATAGAATGGCGACACTTTTTGATGAGAAAGATGATCAGGAAATGATTGTCCTGAACAAGTAGTTAAAAAAATTAATTACATGGGGCTATTTTGAGAATCTTTTACTCATAAACCGTTGAATTTCCGGTTCCGGGTCCGAAATTCGATCCCAAAAATCTGTATGAACATAATTCTCGTTATTTTTTGAAAAAGGACTCATAACCTTTTGCTTGTAATGTTTTATGGCACTTTTCCCCATCAAATAACTGCAATTTTTATAATCATGTTTGTCTATTGAGTGGCCAATAGTTGCTAAGCAGTATAACTTAGTAAAATCAATTCCTGCTGCTTTCGATGCGGAAATTGAAACCCAAAACCGGGCGTTAAAATCAATCAGTTTTGGCTGCCCATCTTTTTTATCGAGACAATAATCCAGATTTGCCAATCCACTATACCCCGATAGTTCCACCACCTTTCGGGTTATTTCGTATAACCCGGTGTGATTAATAAACTCCATGGCAGTAGAAAAGTTATAGCCATCTTTAGCAAGATTTTTCTGAATAGTGTAGGCTTTTACATCGCCGTCAACGGCAAGAAAACTACAGTCAATAATTTCTCCATCTATCTCTTCCTGAAGGAAATATTTTTCCGGGTTTAGATTTTTGATGATTTCATGCAACTCTGTAGTACTATTTATTTTTTTTATACCCGTGCCCGATGATCCACGAATGGATTTTAACAAAAGAGGAGTGGTTTCAAGATCCCAACTGTTCAATCGGGAATCATCAAGCCTATAATTATTAGCATGTGGAAGATAGTTTTCGATTAAAAATTCATTCAGCTTGTCCTTATTGACCAGTCTGTCAAATTGAGTGGGTGATGGAAGAGGGGGGACAAGGGAAAATTTATTGATTCTCTTTTTATGCTTGGCTAAACAGCGAACATAGTTTTCATCGGCCGGAATAATAATATCGGCTTTAGTTTGTTCAATACAGCTAATTAATTCCCTGATTTTATCAGGTTCCTTTGTTGAGTAAAAATAATAGTGATCGGTAATATATTTTGAAGATGACCAGACCGGCCGGCCAGTACCTATGGGGGATTGAGTAAATAGTTTGGCATTTGGCAATAATCGTCCTAACGCCCTGATTACAGGAAGTACAATGATATTTTCAGTACCTAATATGAGTACTGATTGAATATCTCTTAACGATTTTTTCATTCAATTTCATCCGTAAAAATGGTTGATGTTATCTTTAGTGTATCATTACAATAATTTCATAATTACCAAAGGGATTAGCTGGATTTATGTGCAAAAATCGATCAAAAAAGTAACATAGTATCACTTAACCAGTTATTATCCTTGCCATCTGAACTTAGGATATCCGTCTGTGGTGATCCAGATTTCAATCCAATCGAACGCCGGCATGTTGTTTTCGGCTGAAGCACCTGTCATTTCAGAAGTAGATAGAGCAGTAGTGCCGTCAGAGTCGCCGTCGCCCACTCCGTCTTCTTGGCCGGACGCTTCACTATCCCAATAACTGGATTCTATAATAGCTTCATCTGAAGTTGATCCTATAAGACCACCAACCTCGCTATTACCGGAAACACTGCCACTGGCATAAGAGGTTGCTATCTCTCCATCACCATCATTTATTCCAACTAAACCACCCACACTTTCATCACCGGTTACGTTGCCTTGTGCATACGTGTCACTTACCCGGCCATTAGTATTTATTCCTATTAAACCACCCACTTCATCTTCTCCGTTTACATTACCAAGCGCAAAGGATCTGCTGATATGTACAAGATGGCTGCTGTTTCCAACCAATCCACCCAAAATGGAGACACCCGTAACGTTGCCGGTTGCATAAGAATCTCTAATGCCACCGGGTGCTCGAATTTGCCCGAATAATCCACCCACTTCATCATTTCCTGAAACATTCCCTGTTGCATAGGAGCCGCTGGTTCCACCACCGTTATCACTTCCAACTAAACCACCAACCCCATCATTTCCTGAAACATCCCCCGTCGCAAAAGAGCTTCCAATGGAGCTCGCATATTCGTTATGTCCAACAAGCCCACCAATATTGTCACCCGTACCAGTAACCGTTCCGGTGGCATGTGAGTTTTGGATAGTAGTCTGTCTGCTACTTGTTCCGACCAATCCGCCGACCCTTTCGTTGCCTGAAACATTTCCTTCCGCATAGGAGTCAAAAATACGACCACCAAGAGAACCATTCACTCCGACTAATCCGCCTACATTAACATCTCCCGAAACCTCTACGATGGCATGAGAATTGGAAAGTGCTGTTCCGACTATCCTTCCGGCCAATCCTCCAACATCACTATTTCCGGAAACATTGCCGGTAACGTAGCAATCTTCAATAAACCCGGCACTGAAGATTATTCCGACAAGCCCACCTACATATTCATCACCGGCAATGGATACATTTATAACCCTGGTATTTTTTATTGTTGCACCATTATTCAGGCCAAATAAGGCGACATATTGTTCCTCATCTCGATTTATTGTTAAACCGGAGATTTCTAAGCCAGCTCCATCATAGCTGCCTTCGAAAGGTGATTCAAAATCCCCAATCGGATCAAACCCTTTGCCGTCGTTCCATGAGGCGGTTTCACTCGCATCTATGTAATTGATTTGAATAAAATGGGCATCCAGATAGTCAGCCACTCTTTGAAGCTCATTAATACTCGATACCTGGTAAGGATTACCCGACGAGCCATCTCCGCCCGAGAACGCTGTTTCTTGTTCAAATACAGCGGTCACACTCTTATCAAAGTCCATGGTAATGGTTTCCGGATTAATACTTCCAGTCAGGTCGCCCTCCCAATGGGAGAATTCCCATCCATCATCTGCCACGGCTTCCACTTCTATTTCCGTACCTTCTTCGTACTCTTCCCTGTCAGGGTCAAGGGTTATTTCACCTTCACCTGTTGTTTGCGTTTTTATGGTAAATGTTTCTGGAGGTAATTCTTCAAACACAGCAGTGACTTCAGTCGCCTCAGAAATTTCGATTTGAACAGGATTTTCATCTCCGGATAGATCCCCTTTCCATCCAACGAATGACCAGCCCGAGGCAGCAGTTGCTGTCAGCTCCACAATAGTACCGGAGGGGTAATCTGTGGTTCTCGCCTGAATAACCTCTTCGCTAACTGTTCCTTCTCCTTCAATATGTATGGTTAGTGGATACTCTCGAATTTCAAATACAGCAGTGACAGTTTTATCGGAGTCCATTGTTATGGTTTGTGTTGATGAATCTCCATCAAGATCTCCCTCCCAATGTGAAAACACCCATTCATCATCAGGTTCTGCTGAAAGTTCTACAGTAGATCCGTCCTGATAGGAGCCGCCCGATTCATTTCCGGACTGCAATGAAACACTTACAGAACCTCCACCTTCGGTTTGAATTGTCAGATCAAAAAAGTCAGGATCTTCTTCAAAAACAGCTGTCACACTTTTATCTGAATCGATAGTGATTGTTTGCGGATTTGTACTGCCGTCCAGATCCCCGTCCCACCGAACAAAGGACCATCCATCATCCGGAGTTGCGGTAAGTTCAACTACCGATTCAAACTCATACTCACCACCGGATTCATCCCCCGATTGCAGAGATTCCGTCACAGATCCGCTGCCATCTGTTTGTGTTGTTAAATTAAAGAATGCTTTTTCAAAAACAGCCGTCACTTCTGTCGCTTCGGTAATTTCGATCTCAACAGGATTTTCACTACCGGTTATATCACCTTCCCAATGTGAGAATGTCCAACCGTTAGCCGGTTTGGCCGTTAATTGAACAGTGGTACCATGGGGGAAATCCGTAGTTCGCTGCTGCACGACTTCTTCCGTAACAGTCCCTTCCCCTTTTATATTTACAGTCAGAGGATAATCTCGTTTTTCAAAAACAGCCGTTATTGCTTTATCGGAATTCATTTCTACTGATACAGGATTTTCATCCCCATCTATAGAACCTTCCCAATGGGAAAATACCCAGTTATCCGCTGCACTTGCTGTTAATTTAACCACAGCTCCATTTTCGTATAAACCATCTGATGTTTCACCGGATTCCAATTCAGTTACAACGGATCCTTCTCCCCGCGTTTCTATATTTAGTTCGTAAAATTCCTTCTCTTCTTCAAATACAGCAGTTACCTTTTTTTCTTCGTTTATTTCGATCCTGGCTGGATTTTCACTTCCTGTGAGATCACCCTCCCAGTGCGAGAATGTCCATCCATCTGCCGGTGATGCTGTTAACTCTACCGTTGTTCCAAACGGGTACTCTGTGGCTCGAGCCTGAATAATCTCTTCTGAAACGGTTCCTTCACCTTCAATATGTATGGTGAGTGGATAATCCCGTTTTTCAAAAACAGCTGTTACTTCCTTCGGGTTGTCCAAGTTTAGCTGAACAGGATTTTCCGTGCCGGTAATATCACCCCTCCATTCTAAAAACTTCCATCCTTCCGCAGGGTTTGCGGTAAGTTGTATTGTCTGATTTTCTTCATCAACCACCTGCTCAGAAACAGTTCCTTCCCCTTCAATATTAATCTCCAGATCGTACTCTCTCATTATAAACACAGCTGTGACTTCTTTGGCCTCATCAATCACTATTTCCAGAGGATTTTCATCCGTTTCCACTTCACCCTCCCAATGCGAAAAAATCCATCCGGTTGATGGATTAGCGGTCAATTCAACCGTAGTCCCATGTGGAAAATCTGTAGTTTTAGGCTGGATAACTCTTTCACTAACTGTGCCTTCCCCATCAATGTTAACTTTTAATGGAAATTCTCTTTTGATAAACAGCGCTGAAATATTTATATCGCTGTTAACAATAATTTTTGCCGGATTGGTGCGGCCGGTATGGTCACCATTCCATCTGTCAAAAATCCAGTTTTCGTTGGGTGATGCTGTAATTTCGATCTCTTCACCTTCATCTACTTCTACAACAGTAGGCGAAACAGATCCGGCTTCTTCGGGTTCGGCTGTTATTGTAACCTGGTAAAGAGTGACGCTTTCTGATGGAGGGCTGCCGGGTGCGCAGGAAGATATGATGAATAGTAAAAAAATAATCGTGATTGCGTGGTAAAATTTCTCCATAATAAATAGGTTTATTCAATAAACGCTCTCTCTTTTGATCAGTGAATGTCGTAAGTATATATTAAACCCTCACCGATAATAAGTACAAGTATTAAAAAATGAATAACCTGCAGAAAAGAACCATTACATTTTTTTAGTAAGTGCTTATATACTTGTAGAAATCTTCATGAGATAGCTATTGAAAATTAGACAAGGTATAATTTTTTAAAACAGCGTATAAGTGATAGAAGGTGATTAAAAGCGTCTTTTTTTAGGGGAAATATCAAAGATAATTCAGCTTGCATGGAAGTTAACAAATAGCTGTTTTATAAGTAGAGAAACGGAATGGGTTCCAGAGACGCTTCTCAAGTTCAACTCTTGTGCATATTGAACTACCTGAAAATAATACAATATTTACTCAAGATAATGTAAAGTATAGTTGTAGTCTTATATATATTATTTTCGCAGACAATAGCACAAATAAATCAAGAGAGAAATGAAACAACTCCTGATACAGGCTTTGAGCACCTGTTTTAGTTTTGTTTCAAATTTAGGGAGACAGGCTTTGAGCACCTGTCTCCTATTTTTTCTTCATATCTCTGTATAAAAACTCTTCATATCTATATAAATAACAGTGATTTTTGCAAGACATTTTAAATTTGTTGTAATGGTAAGAGGATACATAAGTTATATTATGGAAATGGACAATAGCACATAAAGTTAAGTCAAGAGAGAGGAAACAAATGAAAGTCAGGCTTTGAGCACCTGTCTTATTTTTGTTTCAAAATTAGGGAGACAGGCTTTGAGCACCTGTCTCCTGTTTTTCTATATTTAAGCTTATCACTTTATTTAGGCCAACTAAAAAATTAATTGATCTTCATCAAACGTAAATTTTGTAAGGCTTTTAATGAATGCTGTAACGTGGTCAGTTTAGAAAGTTTTTATTATGAAAATGGACATTAACAATAGGAGTCAAGAGAGAGAGAGGACTTATAGTAACAGGCTTTGAGCACCTGTATTCTATACGTCTAAAATTGAGGGAGACAGGCTTTGAGCACCTGTCTCCCTTTTATTTTTTAATAGGTAAGTAAATGTAAATGTTATAAGCCGCTTCCAATATCTTGTAATAGAAATAAAATTTGAAAGTTTAGTTTATTAGTGGACAATAGCACATAAAGCGAGAGAGAAGAGGGAGTCAGGATTTGAGCACCTGTCTCCCATTTAAAAACAACTTCCCCATTACAGAATAAACTTGAGAGAGAGTTAGAAAAAAGAAGTCAGGATTTGAGCACCTGGCTTCTTTTTTTAATATTGCTCATTAATATCTACTTGTATAACTGATATATCATGCCCCTTCCGTAAGGTATATAAAATATTAAGGTTTATTTGTAATAGGTTAAAATAATATCAATGATAATATTATATATGTGAAAATAATTTCACACTATAAAAAATGGAACATTGTTATGAAAACTTTTACTGCATCGTTTAACTATTTTCTATACTTACTCATTATCGTTGCATTCATTGTATCTGGTTGTGGTACAACATCAGGTCTTGAAAGATCTGAGGCAATGCAAACCTCAATGGATAGAGTAGACCAAGATGTAGAAGCAATTACATCCAAGGTTAATTCTATTAATTCTGCACTTAATGAACTAACCAGACAAGGACAAGGTGATATAAGAGGAGCCTACGAGCGGTTTTCTGAACAGGTAAATGAGTTAAGAGATCTGGAGAGACAGTTCGAAGATAATACTAATCGGATGGAATCTAATGCGGAAACCTATTTCGAAGGTTGGGCAAGGAGTGACGATCAATACGAAAATCGAGAAATTCAGAGAAAAAGTGAAGAAAGGAGAAGTGAAATTAGCCAGCGATATGATAGAATTAACCAGAGTAGTAGTGTAGTTAAAGAAAATTTACGTTCCTATGTTTCTAATATAAATGAAATTGAGTCTTTCTTGTCTAATGATTTAACAAGTCAGGGTATTAATTCCATCTCCGATATTGCGGAAAATGCTGTTGATGAAGGAGAGCAACTAAAAAATGAATTAAATTCGCTTCAGTCTGCAATTGCATCCACAAGAGATGAAATTAGGCGGGGTGGAATAACAATGAATTAAAAGGCAGGAGTAAAAGTGCTTTTTGGGTTTGTCCGTAAAATGTGATTACTACTTGATAGCGTGAAAAGCATTTTTTTATTTAAGGTGTAAAACAATTACACAAGGTATGGGTTCTTTATTTCTGCTTATAAATTAGAACTGTCGTTACTGTGTCATAATGCCACATGCACCTCTCTATAGGTAAATGAGCTATTTTTGCTGCTTCTCTTCTGTAATATTTATAATTCTTAACAGACCTCTTGTAATGTGTAACGCATAACTATTGTGCAATTTGTACACGTGATGTTGACTTCACATAAAAACTTTCAGATCAGAATAAATCAAAAAAAATAAATTTAATATCATGAGAACAAAAAGCAAATTTATAAAAAGCACCACATTTACAGTTCTATTTTTGGCTGTGTTTGTGATGGGAAGCTATGCCCAGACTGTTGATGAAAGAGATAGGGCAGCCCAGGATCAACAACATCAAGACCGTGACAGAATAACACAAAGTATACAGATGACGACTCCTAGTGACGGGGAGCAAAATGTTGAGCGTGGTACACCTATCGAAATCACATTTTCTGAGGACATGGAACTAGACGAAGAAACCATTCACGATAGAACCTTTGTCTTAAAGGAAAAGCGATCTGATAAAGACAAAGAACGTGAACGAGATGATGAAATGCGACGTGATCGTGATGATGACATGCAGCGTGAACAAGAGGATATGGAACATGATCAAGATGAGGAGTTCCAAACAGATCAGCAAAGAAGAGATCAGGAGAGAGGACTAACAGGTCACGACGAAGAGAGAACCATAGAAGGTACTGTTGAAATTGAAAATAACACAGTTAAGTTTATTCCTAACCAAACTCTTCGAGCACACACCGAATATACTTTAACCATGAATGGAGTAGATGTTGGATTTGGTGAAGCCCGACAACAAGACCGTGACATGGATCATGATCAACAACGGAGACAGCAAGACCAGGATCAGGAACGAGTACAGCAGGACCGGGATCAGGAACGAGGCCAGGATCGAGATCGTGATATGGCCCAAACTCGCATGGATCAAGATTGGAGTGTTACCTTTACCACAGGTGGTAGAGAAGAACCTCTTGAAAGAGTTGATTTAGGCGCTGCCGCTGACTATGTAGTTCTTGGGTCAGAAGTTCATGGAGCCGAAGAATCACAAATAACAGGTGCCATGGGCAAGAAAGATGGCGAAAGAGAGGATAGAACCGGAGGAATTGGAGATATTTTCAATGGAGATACTGATGATAATGGTCAAACCGGACAAACTGGTCAAGCCGGACAGAGACAACAAGATCAGGATCGTCAGCGTCAGGATCAGGATCGACAGCAACAAGATCGTCAGCAAGCCACAGGTGGTGATCCGGACCAAGCACTTCAAGACATGGAAACTGCCTATAATGATTTAGAAGGTCGAACAAATCCAGATTTTGAAGATGTTTTTGAAGGAAAAATTAGTGGAAAAACACTCACCGAGGGACTCTACAAATTCAATAATTCTATTGAAATAGATAGCACTGTAACCTTGATAGGTGACGAAGATGATATTTGGATCTTTCAAGTTGCAGACGATCTGGACATCCGTGAAAATGTGCGATTTCAACTCGAAGATGGTGCTAATGCTGAAAATGTTTTCTGGCAAGTAGCCGGTAATATTTCAGTAGGTTCAGAATCACATGTTGAAGGTGTTCTATTAACAATGAATGAGATCAACCTCGACAGCAATGCATCCGTTAGCGGACGTTTATTAGCACAATCTGATGTGAATCTAAACGAAGCAAGAGTTAATGAACCTGAGTTTAGAGCTGATAGAATAGATAGAACAGGACGAACAGGTCCGGATAGTAAGTAATAATAGTTTAGATCAATCCTTTTGATCTAAAGTGACCTCAAAGCAGTCTCCGATTAATTTCGGGACTGCTTTTTTTTATGCCTTGACAAAAATGGGTATTAATTGTGAACTGCGTAAACACTCATATTTTCGTCTTTATCAAACAGTACAATCTGGTACTCATTATCCACCGGCTGATCCATTCCCGGAGAGTTCGGTGGCATGCCCGGAGCAGAAAGTCCAATAGCATCGGGTCGCTCAGCTAACAATCGTTGAATATCTTCTACATGCACATGGCCTTCAATTACGTAACCATCTACTAATGCGGTGTGGCACGAGCGTAGCTGTCTGGGGACCTTCTGTTCATTCTTAAATTCGTGAGAATTTTCAATTAGTTCTGATGTAACATTTACGCCATTATCCTCGAGATACTCTGCCCATTTAACACAACATCCACAGCCCTCGGAGTGATACATAGTTAGGTTGATTTCTCCTTCATAAAGGTCTGATACTGTAACAATTTCAGTAACGTCCGGCTGTGGTGAATCCTGGAACATATAGCTCCAAAATCCGATGCTTACTGCTATCAAAACTGCTGCGGTTATATAAAATGCTTTGTTATTCATGTGCTTATTTGTTTAAAAAATTGATTAGTTCAATTAACCTTTTTAGAGCTAGGTAAATTCATTTCGATTCCATTTTTAACAGCCTCGCATTAATTGCCACAATTACGGTGCTCAACGACATAAGCACTGCACCAACGGCCGGACTGAGAATTACCCCCCAAGTATAAAGTACGCCTGCTGCAAGTGGAATTGCAATCACATTATACCCGGTTGCCCAGGCAAGGTTCTGTACCATTTTACTGTAGGTAGAGCCGGACAATTTAATCAAATTTACAACGTCTTCGGGATTGTTTTTTACCAGGACAATATCGCCCGTTTCTACAGCTACATCCGAGCCGGCGCCAATAGCTATACCAACATCAGCCTGAGCAAGAGCAGGGGCATCATTCACACCATCACCCGTCATGGCTACTTTTTTTCCTTGTCCTTGTACTTCTTTTACCTTATCGGCTTTTTCATCCGGCAGAACTTCAGCAAATACCTGGTCGATATTCACTTCATTTGCCACATATTCAGCCGTCTGCTTATTATCACCGGTGAGCATAACGCACTCGATGCCCATCTCGTGTAATTTTTTGATAGCATTTTTCGATGATTCTCGAATCTTATCACCCAAAGCAATAGCGCCGTATAGCTGATCATCTACTATCACAAATACAACTGTTTTTCCCTGAGCCGAGATCTCTTCAACCTGATCAGTAGGATAATCGAAATTATGTTTTCGAACGTAACCCGGACTCACCACTTTTATAGATTTACCTTTAACAATTCCTTCAATTCCTTCTCCGGTTATGGAATTGAAATCCTCAAGCTCATAGGTTTCTTCTGCTTTTTCAATAATTCCCTTTGCAATAGGATGCTCCGAATTGACTTCAACAGAAGCTGCATAGATCAGCAGTTCATCATCGTTAAACTCATTATTAAAGTTGAGAATATCGGTAACGGTAAATGTGCCTTCCGTAAGAGTGCCTGTTTTATCAAAAATGACTGCCTGCAGATTTCGTGCTTCTTCAAACGCTACCCGGTTACGAATTAAAAATCCATTGGTAGCAGCGAGACTCGTGGAAACGGAAACAACAAGTGGAATTGCGAGACCCAAAGCATGGGGACAAGCAATGATCATCACCGTAACGGTGCGGTTCATGGCAAAACTTAGTTCCTGGCCTGTAAAGAAACTCCATGCAACAAATGTGAGTGCACCGGCCGAGATCGCAACAATGGTTAACCAAAAAGCTGCCCGATTTGCCAGATTCTGTGTTTTAGATTTGCTTTCCTGTGCATGGCGAACCAAATTAACGACCTGCGATAGAAAAGAGTCATCTCCGGTTTTGTTGATTTCTACTGTCAATGATCCTTCACCATTTACAGCGCCACCAATTACTTCATCATCCTTCGCTTTCCCAACCGGCTTAGACTCACCGGTCAACATCGCCTCATTTACATTGGATTCTCCTTTAACAACAATTCCATCAGCAGGTATTTTTTCTCCCGGTTTGATGAGAACCCGATCTCCTTTTTGAAGCTCCTCAACAGGCACATCCTCAGTGCTGCCGTCTTCATTTACCCGATGTGCTTTTCCGGGCAAAAGTTCTGCAAGTTTTTCCAAGGCTGCTGAGGCGCTCATTACCGATCGCATTTCCACCCAATGTCCCAACAGCATGATTGTTACTAAGGTAGAGAGCTCCCAATAAAGCAGGTGCCCGTCAAACCCGAATACCACAGCCGTACTGTAAACATAGGCCACGGTTATGGCAAGACTGATCAGGGTCATCATACCCGGTTGTTTATTCTTCAGCTCATCAATCAGGCCGGTTAAAAAAGGCCATCCGCCAAAGAAGAATACCACGGATGAAAGCGCCGCCAAAATCCATTTATCTCCGGGAAACTGCCAATTCACCCCCAGAAACTCCTGAATCATCGGGGAAAGCGCAAGAATTGGAATGGTTAAAAAAAGAGACCACCAAAATCGAAACTTAAAATCTTGAACCATCATTTTATGATGATCGTGGTGGGAATGACTTCCGTGGTCTTTATGATTATGTTCGTGCGATTCACCTGAATGGCGTGATTTGTCTGGGTGGTCTCCGTGATTTTTCATTGGCTAAATTCCTTTGAGTGAAGGATGTCGTTTACTTAAGCTACTACTTTACAGAAGTTTAGCCGTTACCAAGTAATAATCTCTATGTGTAATATTTTTGGGAAAAATTATTGATCCTGATTCTCAGCAGGTTCCGAATCGTGCATCATTTGCATACAATTCATGTGCATTTGCATCATATCGGATTCCTGCATCATGCGCTGCATTTCCTCGCGATCAAACTCTTCATTTTCAAGCATCGATTGCATTTGCTGCAGGTGCGAAAGCATCTGCTCTCTCTTCTCGGGATCTTCCATCATGGCTTGCATTCGTTCTGCCATTGTCTCTTGATTCATTTGTTGCATTTCACCACGTAAATGGCTCATCATTTCTCTTCTTCCTCCGGGAATATTAGACATACGGCCCATCATCATCTGCCGCATCTCAGGATCCTGCATCATTTGATCCATCATTCGGCCACCCAATTGTTGATCTTGTTGATTCATCATCATCTGTTCTTTTTGTGAATCTGTATTGCATTGTATAAATAGGAATAGAACTACAACAAGTGAAAGTAAAATTTTCAATGTTCTCATAACTCCTCTCTCTTTTTTTGGAAATTATAATTTCAAACCATTAATGTTTAATTCTAATAAGTAGTTTTCTCAGGCAGTTATAATTTGTTGATTACCTTTACCAAATTGGATCGAACTTCTTCAGAAATCGTAAGCAAATCCTCATTTGAAACTGCTTGCATTGAAGCTACCGGATTAACGGCAGATACCTCAACTGTTCCATCTTCATGCTCTTCCACAATGACATTGCAAGGCAACATTACCCCGATTTTATCTTCAGCCTGAAGGGCTTTATATGCAAAAGCGGGGTTACATGCCCCCAGTATTTTATAGTTCTTAAAATCCACATCCAGTTTCTTTTTCAATGTTTCCTTTACGTCTATTTCAGTCAATATTCCAAAGCCTTCTTCTTTAAGAAGTTCAGTTACTTTTGTTATTGCCTGATCATAAGGTAGATCTACATTTTTTGATTGAAAGTATTCCATAGCGCTCTCTTTTTTTAAAGTTGTGATAATTTTGGTTTAAGAACCTGATCAATACGATTGAGTATTTTACTTTTGATGTGTTACCCAAATTTCTCTTGATCTTTCTCTCTTCACCTTTCTTTAATATACTTATACTTAAGGAAATCATTTAACCGTAATACTCTGTTTTTGTGCATTATTTTAAGTTTAGTAAATAAATAAAGCATCCGGCATTTCGCGACAAGGAACTTGTATGTTCGTATCTCTTAATAAAAGAAAAGCAATTAGAAGAGAGAACAATAATTCGGGGGATTAAAATGGAAATCAATTCGGGCAAAAAAAATAAACAGACAACAAACGCTCATATGTATCTACGTTTTGGAGCGATGATCTTAACGGCAATTGTGGTTATGTATGTTGTGATGTTTCTGAGCTCCTGGGAATGGAGCCATGTGCGGTGGAGTGAAAGCAGATTATTTATATCACTGGCAATGGGTGGAACTATGGGATAGGTCATGTTGGGCTGGATGCTCAATATGTATCAAAATCAGAAATTCAATATGGTTATTATCGCAGCAAGTCTTCTGTTATTCGCCGCAGTGTATCTGGATCGCAGTCAAACCACTGTGCAGGATACTACCTTTATGAGTGCGATGATTCCTCACCATTCAATGGCTATCACTCGATCCGAACGTGCAGAAATAATGGATCAGCGGGTGTGTGAATTGGCGGTAGAAATCAGTGAAGCGCAGCGGCGGGAGATCCTGGAGATGGAGTGGTTGATTGAGGACATCAAACAAAATGGTATTGCTGCCACCTTGGAGGGAGGCAGAGGCAAGGCCTGTTCCTGAATTCGAGGTCAGCGCAGAACGCCAATGTGAAGCTTATTAAAGTTCACTGACTAAAGGAATAAATCAGTTTTAAGAAGAATTAATAGACATAAAAAACCCGGGATCTGAAATTAGCGGTATAATGTAAAATTATCATCAATGCAGATGATCAGGACTCGAGCTAAATTATTGTACAGCTTCAAATTCCAAATGCCGGATTTTAAACACCCCCGAACCGGCAAATGCAAAACCGGTTTTACCCGCTTCCATTTCATTTGAATGGGTATGGACAATAGTTTTTCCATTTTGATATCCGTAAAAATGACTCCCGGAAGCTGTGACTCTGAAAGTACTCCACCCATTGCGGTTGATCGATTCGGAGCCAAGCACATTGTCCGAGCCATTGCTCAACTGCCCCTGCTGCAGCTCTGATCCAGAAATCCGTATGTACTGATAATTTTCGCTATCTGTGTAGTGATGAATTAGAAGGAAGTCGCCGTCGAAA
>JBGTFX010000385.1:0-3189 GCA_041747055.1 Balneolaceae bacterium | reverse complement strand
CACAAGCTTTACCACAAAGAACAAATGTGTTTATTGCAGGTATAGGAGCCGTTGGCGGAACTTTACTACAGCAGACTCTAAAGCTTTCTTCTTCCTACTCAGTGAAAGTTGTTGGAATCTGTGATTCGAAACATACTGTATGGCATAAAGGTGATGATATTGAGATTTCTCCGTCTGACTTACAGTTTGGTGAGGGAAAAAACTGGGATCGAATTATTAATAAGCTTCAGCCCGAAAAGAATGAGAAATCTATTTTTATTGATGCCACCGGAGATCGTGAAGTGGCTGAGTTGTATTTAAAGCTTTTTGCAAAAGGCGTTCATGTAGTTACTCCAAGCAAACTAGCCAACACAAAAAAGCAGGTTTATTTCAATCTGCTCGAAAAAACCGCTCAAAAAAACCGCGTTCAGTTCCTATATGAAACCAATGTTGGCGCCGGCCTTCCCATTATCCAAACGCTGCAAAACCTGATCAACACCGGGGATGAAATTGTGGACATTGAAGGTGTGCTTTCCGGCACAATGACGTATCTGTTCTCTCAGCTTGATGAAGGACATTCTTTTAGTGAATCGGTAATTAAGGCTCGTCAGCTCGGGTATGCAGAGCCTGATCCGCGTGATGATCTTTCAGGTGAAGACGTTGCCCGAAAAATGATGATCCTGGCTCGGATTTGCGGATATGAAGTTGAACGTGAAGAATTAGTTGTTGAATCCATCACCCCAAAAAAATTACAAAACGTTGATTCTACAACCTTCCTCGAAAGTCTGCCCGATTTTGATGCGGAGTGGAAAAAGCGGTTAAATCATCTAAACAAAGAAGGAAAGACCTTACGATATATCGGTTCTTTAAATAAAGATGGAATACAAGTTGGGCTAAAAGAGGTAAATCTGAATTCGCCTTTTGGTGGACTTACCGGTACGAATAACATCATACAGATAAAAACGAAACGATATTTTAACCAACCACTAATTATACAAGGGCCGGGAGCCGGAAAAGAAGTCACAGCAGCAGGCGTACTGGCTGATGTATTGAAGATTGTTTCAGGCTGATCCTTTTATTCAATACCACCGGTGATGTTTTTAAATCCTTTTAATTCTTCTTTATGGAGGTTTGAATCAGATAGTTCATCCAGGTTTATAATTTCGCTGGCGTTATCTATATCTAACCCAACAATTTTACCGGCACTATCAAAATCTATAATAACATCTTTTAAAATTTCTTTACTGGATACACTCTCACTTTTCGAAAGTTCTATGTAAAGTGAGTCCGTTTCTGAGTAGTATTTAGTATTCATAACTCAAACCTCCTGTCAGGAAATGCATTATGAATGGTTATTTTATTATCGAAAGTGGTAACCCTTAAATAATGACCATCCAACTCTGAAATTCTTTTCCAAAAATGGAATCGGTTATTATCCTGCTTTTCTGTTTTCTCGTGGTTTTCTATGACTCGAATACACCATTCTTTTTCCAAGTAGGTCTTTTGCGTAGTATTTGATTTTCAAAGTATTTCGTGTAGGAATAGCTTTTCATAATTCATCTCCTCTTTTGATTTTGAATCTACTAAATGTATAACTTTTGGAATGACTATATATTTGACTTAATAATTCTCAGGATTTCCTTAAATCTCTCTCCCGTAAAACTCTACCACCCTCTCCCACTCTCATTCCACTACGATTTTTTTGTACAGAAAAAAGCCAAAATCGTTGGTTGTGCACTATATGCGATATAAAAAGTAATTACTTAGAATATACTTTTTATCTGTTAAACATTTTTCTTGACATATTACAGTCCGAAGAGGTACATTGTGGTGAGAAGTGGGAGATAGTGGGGAATTAATTAGCAAGTTCCTATCCAACACTGTCAAATGACGTTTTAGCAATCAAACATACAAAAGGACCCGTCAATGCCAAGCTTCAAAGGGGAATACGAACATAGTGTAGATAATAAAGGCCGGGTGGCCTTCCCTGCCAAGTTACGTAAAGCTCTACAGCCCAATGCACAAGATCGGTTTACCCTGCTTCGAGGATTAGAGCCCTGTCTATTTCTCTATCCTGATTATGAATGGAAACTGGTAGAAGAGAAGCTATCAGAAGTTAACAGCTTCACAAGAGAAGGTAGAACGGTTAAACGAAATTTCCTGCGATTTGCTGAAGATCTCTCACTGGACAAGCAAAATCGCATTCCACTTCCCTCCCACTTAATGGAATATGCAGGAATTACAGGAACAGCCATATTTATAGGTAGTGGTGAACTAATTGAGGTTTGGTCACCCGAAAAACTTGAAGAAGTTGATTCTAACCTCAGTTTCGAGTCTTACCAGGATCTGTTTGTACAGGTGATGGGTGGTGATAATGGAAAGGAGGATTGATATGACAACCTACCACGAACATATCCCGGTTTTACTTAAAGAATCTGTCAATTACTTGGTTACTGATCCTGATGGCATATATATAGATGCAACTCTTGGCGGAGGCGGGCACAGCAAAGAAATATTAAATCGACTTTCCGATAAAAGCCGGCTTTTTGGGGTAGATCAGGATTCTGAAGCTCATGAAGCGGCGGCAAAATATATTGGGGTTGATGATCGGTTCACACCAATTCGTGGAAATTTCGGGTATTTGAAAACTTTAATTGATCCGGAAGCCCATGGAAAAATCAACGGGATCCTGTTCGACCTTGGCGTATCCACCCATCAAATAAAAGAAGCGGAACGAGGATTTAGTTTCCAGCATGATGGACCGTTGGATATGCGAATGAGCAATTTAACAGGTGTTTCAGCCTATCAAGTTGTGAATGACTATACATACGAAAAACTCCGCGATGTGATTTTTCATTTTGGTGAAGAGCGTGGCAGCAAAGAAATTGCAAAAGCGATTATTGAAAACCGCCCGGTAGAATCAACCGGAGAGCTACGTTCTATTATAGAAGGTGTTGTTTTTGGTCAGCACACGGTAAAATCGTTAGCCCGGGTATTTCAGGGAATCCGAATTGAGGTAAACAGGGAGCTCAGCGTCTTGAGGTCTGCATTGGAAGAGGCACTTGAACTTTTAGATGAAGAAGGACGAATTGTAGCCATTTCTTACCACTCACTTGAGGACAGAATTGTAAAGAACTTCTTTAAGAGCGGAAATTTCGAAGGAAAGATCGAAAAGGATTTTTATGGTAACCCCATAACTCCCATTCAGCC
>JBGTFX010000384.1:0-4310 GCA_041747055.1 Balneolaceae bacterium | reverse complement strand
TGAGCAAACCATGCTAAGCCGGCAGCTGAAAATCCAATTATAAACGCGTGCATGTTTTTTTCAAGGAGCCATGCTCCCAGGAAGACTGCCGGTATCAGAACCGACCACCAGGGAAGAAATAAGGTAAAAAACCAGCTAAGAAAGAAAATGCCAAGGAATGAGCGCATAGGATTTTTTTCATTTATATAGAAAGAGTATAGCGCTTTGAAATCTTTTCTGAAATAAGATTCTGTGATTAAACCATGGTCGAAACTAAATATTGTACTATGAGTGTTATTAGTATGTAAGTCCTATTAAGTCTTATTATATTATTAGTTTATGTTATTGATTTGTTATGCTACCAGTAAGAAGAATTAGTTAAAGTTATTCATTATGGAAATACAAACAGAGAGTACTTTTACTGAACAAAAAGAGGATCGTTTATCTAAGGCAAACCTGCTTAAAAAGTTCAGGAAAGTTCGTTCGTTTACAGAAAAATTAACAGACCCGCTTGAAACGGAAGATTTCATTATTCAGGTGGCTAAACATGCAAGTCCTGTTAAATGGCACCTGGCACATACGAGCTGGTTTTTTGAGGCATTTCTTTTAGAAAAAGCAGTGTCTGACTATAAAACCATGCATCCTCAATACAGCTATTTATTCAATTCATATTACCTTCAAACAGGAGATCCCCATTGCCGAAATAAAAGAGGAAATCTATCCCGGCCGACTGTAAAAGAGGTGTTTGAATATCGGAAGTATGTAAATGAACATATTGAACGATTTATAGATCAATCCACGGAGGCAGAGTTTAGCGAATGGGTTGCCGTATTGGAAATAGGACTTAATCACGAACAGCAGCATCAGGAGTTACTGCAAACTGATTTGAAATTCATGTTTGCACAAAATCCTCTCTACCCGGTTTATCAAAACAGAGAACTTCCAAAGGGTACAGCCCCGTCAAAATTAAAATGGACAAGTTTTGATGAAGGAGTTTACAAGATTGGTCACAATGGTGGAGATTTTGGTTATGATAATGAGTTTCCACGTCATAAAACCTATATTCACGATTTTGAACTTGCAAATAGATTGATTACAAATGGAGAGTATATTTCCTTTATCGAAGACGGTGGTTATAAAGATCCTAAATGGTGGCTTGATGAGGGATATGCAACAGTTGTAGATAATAAATGGGTATCACCTATTTATTGGACTAAAAAAGATGAGGAGTGGTTTCATTATACATTGAATGGAATCAAAAAAGTGAATTTCAATGAGCCGGTTACCCATGTAAGTTATTTTGAAGCGGATGCCTTTGCACGGTGGAGTGGGCATCGTTTACCCACTGAACATGAATGGGAAGTAGCCTCTGAAACTTTAAAATTGGAAGGAAATTTTGTGGAGTCAGGGAATTTTCATCCTCTTGCAGCAGATCCGGATAAAAAAGGCCTTCAGCAAATGTTTGGAAATGTTTGGCAGTGGACACAAAGTGCTTATAATGCATATCCCGGTTATCAAAATTTTCCGGGTAAACTTGGAGAATATAATGGCAAATTTATGTGCAATCAGTATGTACTTAGAGGTGGTTCATGCGCTACCCCGGAATCTCATTACAGGAAAACCTACCGTAACTTTTTTCATCCTCACTACCGCTGGCAGTTTACCGGAATTCGTATGGCAAAATAGGATTAAGTATTGCAGATCGCTGATCTGCAATAATGCAATGATGTATTAATTGCCAAAGAAACACTGAAACCACTTTCATGTAGGTCACTTAAGAATAAATGCTAAATTTCAGGATGATAAAGAAAACTAAGGTTGATGCACGGTTATTTACAGATGTAATAGATGGATTGTCTCAAGAACAAAAATATTTGCCGAGTAAATATTTTTATGATGAACGGGGGTCGGAACTTTTTGAGCTGATTTGTGAGCAGGAGGAATATTATCTCACAGATGCAGAAGTGGAGATTATGAAAAATAATATTTCTGCTATTGCTTCCCTATTAGGCAGCAACGTTCAACTAATTGAATTGGGCAGTGGAAGCAGCATGAAAACACGCTTGTTGCTGGAAAATCTGCCTGATATTTCCGGCTATGTTCCTGTGGATATTTCAGAGGAATTTTTGTTGACAGAATTTGAGAAACTGAGAAGTGAATTTCCCGACCTTAAAATAAAAGCAGTTGCAGCAGATTATACCAGCGCATTTAAAATTCCTGCATATCCGGCTTCAAAAAAAAAAGTGATCTACTTTCCCGGTTCAACATTTGGTAATTTTACCAGAACTGATGCTAAAGCATTCTTAAGAACAGTTTCTTCGATGATAAATCCCGGAGATGGATTGTTAATTGGGTTAGACAATAAAAAGGACAGCCAAATTATTGAAAAAGCCTACAACGATGAAAAGGGAGTTACAGCTGAATTTAACCTAAACGTTTTGAGACGACTAAATCGGGAGCTGGATGCGAATTTTGATCTGAACAATTTTAAGCACAAAGCACTTTATAATCCAGATTTTGGAAGGGTAGAAATGCATTTGGTCAGCCAAAAAGAGCAGGAAGTTCGTGTGGGTGATCGACTATTTTTATTTCAAAAAGGAGAAACGATACATACCGAAAATTCCTACAAATATACGGCTAAGGAGTTTTCTGATCTTGCTGCTGAGTATTTCAACCTCGAACATACATGGACAGATCAACGAAATTACTTTAATGTGCATTATTTATCATTGAAGAAATGACTGCAAGTTCACAGCACATCATTTCCCTCGCCTTTACTAATTTTTGATTGGAAGGAATTGAGTTTTTGCTGAACCGCCGGATCAGTGAGGTCGATCGTTCGCTGCTCTTCGTGAGACAGGTATGCTGCCTGTACCAATCGTGTAATTTCCAGCCCATATTCCCATGTCAGAAATCCATCTTTGTTTTGTAGAAATGAATCAACTGCATTTTTAATTTCTCCCACATAACCATATAAATCAGCTTCGTTAGGTTGAACAGCAAGCAAACCTCGCGTGGAAGTCGATTTTTCAAGGGCAGCTTCGGAGTCCGCAACTTCTTCGGCCGCTTCATCACCAATAAAAATTTCTGATGGTGAAAGCAGAGTATTTACTTCCATGGCATATCCGGGGCCGAGTCCGTCCATGGACAATCGTAGCCCCTGCTTATCGAACATCCAGGAATCGGTGAACTGACCCTTTACGATCTGACCTGTTTCGGGATTTTTAAAGGAGATAATTCCCGTTGCAAAATCTTCAGCCGGAGTTTTTGAATAATCCACCCCATATTTTTCTAAAAGCTGCTTACGATATTTAGGTTGTCCCCATTTAAGTAGACTCATGTTGCACTGCATAGACACCGGCTCTAAAAATGAGGGAGGTTTTCCTGCGGGTGTAAGCATGTGCCGGCAGATAGCCACGCTATGGCAACCCATATCAGACATCGCACCGCCACCCTGACGAATCGGATCCCAAAACCAGCTGCTGTGTGGTCCGGCGTGCTCTTCCGTACTTCTTGCAATCATCAACTCGCCCATCGCTTTCTGTTGTGGCCGCAGTTGCTCCAGGCAATTATTGATAGTGCTCATAAAAATCATGTTTTCAAAATAGGCAGTTTTCAAGTTTGCCCCTCTGGCAAGTTCCACCATTTTCTTAGAATCGGTGATGGTTCTGGCCAGGGGTTTTTCACAAATCACACCGGTAACTGAAGCTCCTTCTTTAACAGCATCAGCAATTTCCTGCATGATTTGAAGACGGGTAAAATTTGGTGAGAGAATTGCAATGGCGTCTACATTCTTTGCCAGCTCTTTAATGGAAGAGTATATCATTGGATCACCCAAGCCATTGTTACGGGCGTAATCAGCGAGGGCTTCAGCGGTGCTTCTGTTGTAAATGGCAGTCAGTTCGCAATGACGGACCTGTTTCATCGCTTTGGCCAAAAATTGAGCGATAAACCCGGAGCCAATAAATCCAACTCTCAAACTTTTCATAGATGATTGTAACTAAAAGATTTAAAATTATTTATTTTGGAAGAACGCAATTAAAAATAAAAAATTCATCAGGCCAAATAAGAATTTACATTTGGCGATTATGAATGGTAGTTAAAATGAATTCATTATACATATAAATCAACGCTAATCTAATTACAGAAACGATGCCTATAAAAAAAGCTAATGCTATTTGGAAAGGAGATTTAAAAAATGGAAACGGTAAACTGAGTGTAGAGAGTGGTCTTTTTAAAGAGGCCGGTTACACGTTTGCCACAAGGTTTGAAGAAAAAGAGGGCACTAACCCTGAAGAGTTAATTGGTGCTGCACATGCCGGATGTTTTTC
>JBGTFX010000383.1:0-5881 GCA_041747055.1 Balneolaceae bacterium | reverse complement strand
TAAAGTCTCTCGCAAAACTTAGGTTATTATAACCAAATGTATCAGAAGAGAAATTACCTCCTTCGGCGCCTTGCCCCTGTCTTTCAAATTCCTGGTAAGTATAACCGGCTACAGATTCTACATTAACTGCACCAAATGAGTTTCTGTAATTAACAGTAGTTTCAATAAGTTCATCAAGACCTGAATTCTCTTCTCTGCTTGCTAAACCATTTCTACCTGCTCCTCTGAACCTAAGATCTTTAGAATAAAACTGACCTGTAAAAAAGTTCTCACTTTCACGAGAATAGAATACAGATCCACTTAATCCATCCACAAAATCAGAGAAGTCATACATTCCTCTTAAACTCATGGTAAATCGGCTTGATTCAACATCAAATGTTGACAATTCGTTTATAGCAACAGGATTAAAGTTATCAAAACCTGATGCACGGAAAAATGAACCGTCTGCATTAAAGACTGGTGCTGTTGGATTAAAGGTAGTGGCATATCTAAATACCTCACCTAATCCTATTTTTTGATTTCTGTTTGTAACAGAGACATTTCCAGTCAGTGTTAATCGATCATCCAATGCCCTGTGAACTAAGTTCAGACGTGCATTTAATCGATCATTTCCTGAACCTTTTTGAATGCCCTGTACATCCCGGAAATTACCGGAAACACGGTAGGATGTTTGTGCATCTCCACCAGAAACAGATAAACTATGAGATTGGGTATAAGCATTTTGTGTTACTTCTTCCCAAAAATCTGTAGAAGCTCCGAGATCATCTATTGAAATGCCAAGACCTGGTAGACTTCTGTATTGTTCTGCTGTTAAAGTTTCATAACGGTTAGCTACAAACGAGTTAGAAACCTGGCCATTATAGTTAACAGATACACCGCGGTCACTTGCACGAGTTCCGGATTTAGTAGTAACAAGAATTACACCACTTGCTCCTCGAGTTCCGTAAATAGCGGCAGCGGAGGCATCTTTTAACACTTCCATTGACTGAATGTCATTCGGGTCAACTGATTGGAAGTCAGCTCCCGGTACACCATCAATTACAATTAGAGGCTCTTGGTTTGCACCAATAGTAGATAAACCCCGAAGCCGAATAGTAAAATCAGCATTGGGATCTCCACCCGGACGTGTAATTTGAAGACCGGAAACTTTACCCTGAAGAAGCTCCTCGGCATCGTTAATATTTCCTCTGTTAAATGAACCTGCATCAACACTGGCTACGGAACTTGTAATCTCCCGTCGATCCTGCACACCGTACCCAATAACAACAACGTCATCAAGAAGTGCAAAATCCTGATTTAACTCAATATTAATTTCTGTTCTACCGTCAATCTGTATTCTTGTTGTTTCGTATCCTATAAATGATACAACAAGAACATTAAGATTATTCGGTACCCTTAATTCAAACTCCCCTTCCCTATTGGTGGTCGTTCCAATTGTGGTTCCTACTGCTTCCGATGATCCTTCAACAGTGATATTAGCTCCCGGTACTGGTGAGCCATCATTCGCATCTGTAACTGTACCTGTTATTGTTACCCTATCCTGGGCGTATGAGTCAGAAAAACCCAAACTAACAATTACAAGTAAAGCTAATCCAAACTGGAGAACCCTATTCAGTAATCCCGAACAAGACGCACAAAGGCCTCTTGTAGAATCTGATAATAGAGGGGGAAAACTAAATTTCCGTAGCCTATTGTTATTCATATTGATCTATATTTAGTTATGTGATTAATGAGAAAAGCCGTGCCACAAAAATGCTTTGACGGCGCTTTTAACTATGTTATAGTATATAAAAGCCCTTCCATATTTAAAAATCTTTACTAAATAGTTAAAGAAATAATTTTCAACCGTATTGAAAATTAATCTTGAGGTTCACACTACAAATTTGACAAAAGAATAAAAGCGCTTTTTTAGTTTAAATAAGTAGATTTTTTTTAATAATTATTTCTTAACAATCCAGATTTGCCACACTATAATGTAAACGCTTTCAGCAACTTATTGAAGAATACATGTTTTGCTTTAAAAAATTTGTCTCTCTTTTCCCTTTTTTTGAGAATGGTTTTAGTACGCATGATTAATAGACAATATGAAAATTTAAATCCCCTACAATTTCTAAAATAAAATTAAAACGAGGTTTAACAAGCAAAAAACAAAAGAATTTATAATAGATAACCACTGAATTTTGAGAGCAAACAGAAAAACTCTTTCTAACTTTTGATCATTTCCGCGTCCCGACTAACGACTTCTGTTACCGAAGTATTAATTTCTCTCCTGCCATCAAGGTAATCTTCAATAAGCAAAGCTATTGGTCCTATAATAAAAAGTGCATAAAATGGTGCGTAAACCATTTCATTCAGCCTGAACAACATCTCAACAAATGCAATTGTAAACGCTACCACATTTTGACCCGATCGACTCTTAACAGTCGTCTTTGGGTCAGTCATCATAAAAAGTGCGAAAAGTTGATACATAGGACCCGTTAATGGAGCCACTTCAGCAATAAACGCATCACCTGTGAATATACTTCGGACCCAGGCAAATGCTATAAACGATAGTATATAGGTCATAGCAATATTTAAGCGCCTAATTTTCCATAGAGAAATCAGTCCAATAGCCCAGATTATAAACATTGCCCACATGTTATTGCCCCACTGTATACTCAATACCGCAGCACTATCTGATGCTATGAATATGATCGCCACAATACCAAAGTTTGTGGGGTTCCAAATATGACGTCCTTTGTAACGAAGTACATATTTTGAGGCAATGGAAATAGCTGCACATAGAGCAAATGGCCATATAAGGGGTGAGCGAACTAAAACTCCTGCACTAATACCCGACACATACGCACTGCTTAAATTTCTGAATTTTCCGGTAACAAGCCTATGCAATATCGTTTCTGTTATAACTGCTACTATAATGGAGGCAAGCAGTTTTTGATAACTGTCTAAGATTCCGAAAGAGATATGTGCTGCAATAAGTATACCTGTAATCAAAAGCGGCGAATAATATTGCTTGGGAACTGTAATAGATCCACCAAACTTGGTAGTTAATGCTGATATTCTACTCATAATTCTACCGGTTCTACTATATAATGTAATGTATTTATTTTTGGTGATTCTATTTCCTGAACCACTCCAGACGGCCATCGAATTTCAATACGATCTACTTCATCTATTGAACCTAATCCAAAATGTAATGATCGCTGACTTTGTGAGCTAAATGCATCTCCACCACTTACTACTTTCTTCTTCATTTTCTTATCCCAATGTAGAAAGACGACTGCACCTATAGCACTTTTATTACTTTTATTTCCTTCAAGATTTAATCCAATCCAGTTGTTTTCACCGGACTGGTAATTCTTATAAACCCTTACAGGGCCATTTTGATTGGCTACAATTAAATCCAGCATTCCATTGTTATCAAGATCAGCATATGCAACAGACCGGCTGTCTAAATTCAAAGCCCCCCCCACAGCTGCCGAAACTTCCCGAAAACGTCCCGCACCGTCATTTACCCAAATTTTATTGGTTTGATACCCTGAAAAGGTTCTTCCATTCATTGCCGGCCAGTTCATTGCATCAATTATCACATTTCGGTTACCTCCTACTACTTTTGCATAATCGTACCAATAATCGGTACCGGGTTCATCTGATACAAACCCGTTTGCAACATATAAATCCAAATTCCCATTATTATTTAAATCTACAAATTGCCCGCCATACCCCCACTGACCAATATCAACTCTCATACTGGTTGCCAAATTCCTATATCGAAGTTGCTCTTCAGATGATCGCCGGGAAGGAACCCAAAGATTGTTTCCCTGCATTAGAACCCCATCTTCAGAAATATTAGTGATATAAATTGCTAACCTGCCCTGATTCATTACATCACCAAATGCCACACTCATCCCACTTTTCGGAACAAAACCCATTCCCGCACTTTCGCCTTCATTAATAAATCCTTCTCCATTTTTGTTGATGAAGAGCTCATCAGTACCATAATCATTCGCTAAAACAAGGTCCGGAAAACCTGAATCATTCAGATCAGCGGATGCAGCAGCCAAGGTCCATTTTCGTGTATTTAATCCTACTTCTTCAGTTACATCGATAAATGTACCGTCTCCTTGATTTTCATACAGATAATTTCGTCCGCCATTTGTGGCGTATTCGTAGCTATCCGGCATCATGCGAGTGGATGTTAAATTCCAGAAATCAACATCTTCGTGGTAATAACCTGCAACAAACAGATCTAAATACCCATTGTTGTTATAATCAAGCCAAACTGCAGAGTTTGAATTACTCCATTCGTGCAAACCGGACTGTTCTGTAATTCGGGTAAAGCTGTTACCTTCATTATTTAAATACAGTTCCGGTTTACCCCATTTATATACAAAAAGATCTTCGTAACCATTATTGTTGATGTCACCCCAAATAGCACCCATCGAAACGCCGGTACCCTCGATATTCAAATCAGCAATTCCCATCTCTTCTGCCACATCAATAAAGGTTCCATCTCCCATATTTTTGTAAAGAGCATTTTTTGTACCGTATTCACTATTCGTGAGGTAAAAATCCTGCAGCCCATCATTGTTGAAATCTACTACGGATACTGAAGCACCTACAGAAGCTATTTGAGGACTGATGTGATCAAGTCTTGGATCAATAGTGGGCCTTTGATGAACGAAGTTTACACCTATGGATTCAGAAACCTCTTCTAAACTAAATCCATATCTTTCTATGACTTCTTCACGGTTTTCGAAGTTATCATCTATTCCGAAGGTGTCTATTTTTTTTAAAATAGTTGGAACGGCAAATAAACCGATAAAGAAGACAATTACTAATATTCGTACAACAGTAGCTTTTTCCATTTCAAATTCATTTTAGTCAAACTGAAAAGCCGATCTGAATGATTCCGGAGTAACAAATCGTGTATGATAATTAACCCAATCCTCACGATTTTTTTGAAATACTGGATCGTTCCATAAGTCGGTATTTGTCAGATATTCATAATCTGATTTTCCGTGCATTGGTAAAGGAGTAACTGTTTTTGATGCTTCTGTATTATAGTCTCCATCCTTCACCCAACCATCAGATACAAATACAAAGCTTCTGGTATACCCTTCTTTAGGTTCGTCAAGAGCTTTATACTCAAGCAACATTTCGTCACCTGCATTCATAATAACGTATCGATCGTCAATTTCAGCCAACAGTTCAGTTACATCACCAAATCGAGTGTGATAACCAATTAAATCCCTCCAACGTTGGTTTGTACTGGAAATCACATCGTAATTTGGCAGTTTAGGTGATATTTCATCATTTCTCAGCCACTCGGAATATCCCCGATACCTCAGTTCCATTTTTGTTGCTTGTAATTCTTGTTCAATAATTTCGCTTTCCGGAATTGCGGTAGCCCAGCGGATGGCATCCCAATAAATTTCGGAAGTAGTATGAAGTCGAACTTTTCTATCGTCTGAATTCTTAAATACATCATCAAGTTCAAGCAAAATTGATTTTGACTTACCGGCAGGCACTCCATAATTTTCATGCAGAACAGACCATCCACCCTTTCCATCTGAAATCTCTACACGGAGACCCATAGGGGGTTCATGATTTCCCTGACTCAGGGCAAGGTTAATAGAACTATCCGTTGGACGTAACCACCCGGATGCAATCAGGTATAACTTTTCGTCTATAGGTGCTTCTTCACCCAAATCAATTTCAATAAAATGGTCTTTTACTAATCCCTGATAGGTTGTCTTTTCAAATGCCTTTAAATAATTCTGATCTAACTCCCGAACCATTTCAGTAACATCCTCACCTTTTTGATTCGTAACTTTTCCTACGGGTTTTGGAATCGTCAGCGCCCGGGTTGATAAATCAG
>JBGTFX010000382.1:0-13253 GCA_041747055.1 Balneolaceae bacterium | reverse complement strand
TCTATTTGATGAGAAATAACTGTAAGGAATAAACAAAATGAGGTTCATATAGATATAGATCAAAATGCATTTATATGAGCCATGGGACGTTCACGCTATAAAATTTATGATTCCGATTACCCACATTTTATAACAAGTAGTGTTGTGGAAGGATATCCAATATTTTCAAATCCAAAGGCAGCAGAGATATTATTGAGTGCTTTGAAATTTTTGCAGGTACAAAGAGATACTATTCTATATTCGTATGTAATCATGGAAAATCACATTCATTTGGTTGTTAAATCAGATGACCTGACTAAGAAAATACAAACCTTTAAATCGTGGACTGCTCGCAATATTATTGAAATGTTTAAAGAAAATGGAAACTATCATCGACTATACAAGCTGAAAAGGGCCAGGCAACGTTCTCATACCGGTTCAATTTATCAACTCTGGCAGCAGGGTTTTCATCCCAAGCAGATGATGGTTCAAAAAATTGAGTACATCCATAACAATCCTGTGAAAAGAGGTTTTATTGACGAACCGGAAGAATGGAGGTACTCTTCAGCAAGAAATTATGCTGGAATGAAAGGGCTGATTCCTATAACATTACCCCCGGGAGGGCATACAGACATTTAAATTCTAAATTCATCTTCAAATCTGGTAACGCAACTCCTGCTGCGTATTATTCCTTCATCTGGTTAAGCAGCTCTGCTGCGTCACCTGATGGGGCAGCTCAGCTACCCGTGTGCATCACGCAGCAGAGCTGCATGATGAGATGCGAGTTGCAAAGCTGCGTGATGAGATTAATTAATAAAACTATGAAACAATCTATTACAGGATTCCATAAAGACGAAAAAGATGATTGGGTGGCTGAGCTTAAATGCGGACATACCCAGCATGTACGTCACAACCCACCATGGCAACTCCGGACATGGGTAATCACAAAAGAGGGGCGAAATTCCCGGTTAGGATTAGAGTTGAATTGTAAGAAGTGTGATATAGAGAAGTAAACATCTGGTCAAGCAGCTCTGCCCATGTGCATCAGGCAGCAGAGCTACGTGATGAGATTATGTAAGGAGCGTGATGAGAACTTAAACCCTCTCCCTCACAGCGAATTTCACCAGTGTATCCAAATCTACAAGCTCAAGAGTCTTTTCGTGAGTAGCTTCAAGTTTTACCATCGGGGCTTTTCCTGCTTGAAATGCCTCAACCCACCTTGACGCACAAAGACACCAACGATCTCCCGGTTTCAAACCAGGAAAATTCCACTGTGGGCGGGGAGTGGAAAGATCATTTCCTTTGAGTGTCGAAAACTCAAGAAATTCTTCGGTCATTACAGCACAAACAGTATGTAATCCCTGGTCCTGCGGACCCGTTTTACAGCAGCCATCACGATAAAAACCTGTTAATGGCTCTTCGCTGCAAGTAATGACATCGTTACCAAATACATTTTTCGCCATAAACTTCGTCTGATTTATTGTAAGATTTGTGAAAAGGCTTCATCAAACCTCTACTTCCTATAATAAGCGTAAGCCCATAAAATTAGTATAGGCTTGTAAAAACAAAAGTCGGAGCCATGTTGCCCAAACCAAATTCGATCGGATACACATCCTTCCGTTACAATATGGTGAATATGCGCCGGAATAAATACGAAAAGCAGAATGAATATTCCCATTGCTGATTGGCGCCGGTATCGTTTGGTAATCAAGCCGACGCCAAATATAGCAAATCGGCCATGGCAAATAGGGTGGAATTAAAGGCAAGTAAGCATCTTGGGGGGAAATTGATCTATACCTGCAACGATAAACAACCCACCAAATAAATAGCGAGAAATTTTTTTCTATAATGGTTTAGAATTGAATTCTTTAGTTGTAAAACTCCTCAGAAAAATATTTTCGAAGTCTTTCTAATTCTTCGTCACTCCAGCCCTTGGGTTCTGTTAACGCCAACCATGAATCGAAATAATGTTTTGCAGCGTATTCATGACCATAGCCTTTTGGTTCAGTTCCTGAAATCATATCTACAGAGAGTTGAAACATAGTCACAAAAGGCACCCAACGAAAATATTCGGAAACATCAGGGCCTCTGGGTTCACTCATCCATTCGGGCATTCTGGTTGATGATCTCGGTTCAAAAAAAGTAATTGGATCACTGGCGTACTGCAGGTATGCAATTCTAAAAGATCCCCATGGAGCATCTCCTGTTTGCAAACCACCGTGTTGATTTGCAAAGCGAACTACAGAGCCATTTCTAAAACTGGGGAGCCAAGCTGGTGAATCCGGATTTCTTCTATTAGTAATTGTTCTCCAGGTATCTTTTCTAAAGGGAGGGCCTACCCAAAATACACCATGAAAGGGATCATCTATAATGTCATAAAGATCATAGGAACGATCGGAATTTAATGCTCCTAAACTTAACCCATGCAGATAGAGCTTTGGCCGTTCATTTTCTGGTAGCTGAGTCCAATACCCATATACTTCTTGAAAAAGTGCCCGGGCCATATCTGCACCATATTCATCTTCCGCCAATAAAGAAAGTGGACTAGGTAGATATGAATATTGAGCGGCAACACTGGCAACATCACCATGATGTAAATGTTCAAGTGGGGCTATTGACGAAGGGTCCACCCAACCGGTACCGGTAGGAGTAATTATCACCAAAATTTTTCTATCAAATGCATTTATCCGTTTTAACTCTTCAAGTGCAAGAACAGCTCGTTTTTCAAAAGAATCTGCAGCATGCATTCCAACATAAACCCGAATGGGTTCTTTTACAGGAGTAGTTGTAAATGCTTCAAGTTCATCAGTAGTCGTTACTCCGAACAAAAAACTTCTTCCTTTACGCCCCATATCTTCCCATCTCAGAAATGATTCCGCACTCCCCGCTTTCATTGAGTCTAATGGCTTTTCAACTTCCGGTTCTATTAAGGAATCAATCTGTTCGTAAGTCGTATCTGCTGTTCGCAGAATAAATGAAAAAAGCACACCATCTATAATTGACCAAAACAGGAAAAAAGAAGCTATTAGCCCGACTATATATGATACCCTTCTGGGGACAAACCGCTGTAATTTTCTTGTTAATAAACGATACGTCCACCTAAAAAGACGTGCTAGTAAAACGGTTATTAAAAAAACTAATATTGTCACAACACCCACTATAATTGGTTGAACACTGGCTACTTCCTCCATCTCCATAAGTACATGCAAAGAGTTCTGCCAATCACTGGCTTTCCATAAAAAAAATATACTTGTAAAAAGACCTGCAATGGCAACAATTAGCTGCACGATTGTCTGCGATTTTTCTTTCAACTTGGGTAATTGGAAGTAATTCCAGAACCAAATTACAAGCACACCAATTGCATAACCGGCCGAAAGCGAAAGCCCCGAAATAAGCCCCTGAAAAAGATCAGTTCGTGGCAAAAGACTTGGAGTCATGGACAAAGCGAAAAAAAATATACCAAATAACAATCCGGTTGTGGAAAAATATCGTTTCAATATCATTGTTAAATATACTGAGAATAGTACAGTTTTAGGTTGTACTTATTAGTTCAATCAGATCTAAAAAAGCTCTGTCCTATTTTAAATAAATTAGTAAGGAATGTATAATCAGAGCTTTGATATTCTGCGTAAGAAGTGCATTTTTTTTCAAAAAACTACAGGTTATATTTATGCTTACTTTATAATGAAATTGTACGCTTTGAAATGCCCATAAGACTTATTCTTATTGATTCCGCAATTCGGTCTGCCTGGAGCAGAATGATCCACTTGTGGAAACCAATGGCTGCATGGACGTTTATAGTTTGGCTTCTCCTAACCATTTTTCTCGTTCCGTTTACCTCCGCACTTGTAGGATGGGGATTGCTTCGGGGTGATCGGTTGGTTGTAAGCAACGAAGATATTATTCAGTGGGCACTTTCCCCCCTTGGTGTCAGCTATATTCTCATTGTCGGCAGTATGGCTATAATTGGATCTATCGTTCGTTTTGCGGGTTTATTCCAGATTATTTATCAAGATATCAAACGTACCCCCCCCTCTTTTTTCAGTGTATTAAATATCATTGTTTCTAAAGTACCAACCTTATTTAAAGCCTCTGTATTATCTATTTTAGGAGCCATTCTTTTAATAATCATTGCCGGAGGAGGTGTCAGTCTTTGCTATCATATTTTTCTTGGAGAATTTGATATTAACTATTACCTGGTCAATCAACCCACAGAATGGATCCATTTTTTGATTTCTGCCGGGACATGGCTTATCATTTGGGGCTTTTTCACCCTTTACCTTCTTGGCAGATCTTTTTTGGCTCTTCCTGCCTACATAGATTGTGATATTTCTCTGATTAGTGCTTTAAAAAAAGCATGGGAAATTTCAGGATCACAAACCATTCGGCTGCTGCGACTACTGGCAGTTTCTGCCGCCATTTGGATTTTTACGGTTTTTGTATTTGAATCATCCTTTCTATATGCGGTAACAGTTGTTGCCGAATGGGTGATGGACTCTTCATCCGGGACTCGCCCGCTACTATTTTTGGCGGGCGGTTACATATTGGCATCCCAATTAATGAGGGTGATTCTCGGTTTTCTAGGCTTTTCTTTTATCACCTCTTTGGTTTCTAAATTCTACCTCGAAAACACAAAGTTATACACTGAGGGCAGGCCGGCACCACGTTTGTCAGAATTATCCTCAAGATTTGGATCATTTATACTTCGTTGGCTAAAGCCTGTAAGAATAATAGTTGTAATCAGCCTATTTTTTGTCGGTAGTATGTTCGCAAGTGGTTTTGTACTGTCTAGCATACCTAGCGGAGAAGATGTAGTTATATCGGCCCACAGAGGTGGCCCACCACCCACTCCTGAAAATACATTAGCTGCTTTAGAACAGGCTATCGCAGAGGGAGCTGATTTCTCTGAGATAGACGTACAGCGAACGGCAGACGGAGTGGTTGTGCTAATGCATGATTTAGATTTGATGAGAGTCGCCAACGATCCGCGCCGGGTTACGGATGTTAATTTTGATGAGATCCGTAATATAGTTCAGATATCCGAGGATAATTCTCCGTTTACAATGAAAAAAATTGTTACCCTAAACGATTTTTTGGAGCAATCACGCGGGAGAATCAATACTATGATTGAGCTGAAATATTATAATAATGACCCAAGACTTGTCAGAGATGTGGTACAAATTATTCAAAACCTGGGAATGAGAGAGGAAGTTTTAGTAATGTCAATGAGTCTGCAAGCATTAAGAGAGTTGCAAAATCTTGACCCTGAAATTAAACGAGGTTTTGTGTCAGCCGTAGCAGTGGGTGATTTAAGCCGTCTTCCGGTACAGTTTTTAGCTGTAAATCAAACCCAGATAAATTCTGCACTGATACGATCTGCCCACCGTCAGAATATGGAGGTTTTCGCTTGGACGGTAAACAAATCAGATGATATAGTGCGAATGATAAATTTGGGAGTAAATGGATTGATTACTGACTACCCTGCATTTACTGCTGAAATCCGCCGCGAAATTTCAGACATGACTATTGCCGAACGATTGATGCTGAATTTGACCGGCTGGATTACACAAGATGACTCTGAAAATAAAGCAAGAGATCAATTACAAGAGCTGATTAGATAACACGCCTAAAGTCTTCAGAGGTCGAATTGCACTTTATTGGTATCCAATCCACACGGCAATCACCAATGTTAAAGAAGCCAGTACAAAAAGTTTTAAAATCAACGGGTAAATAAAACGGAACCACGTAGCGTAGGGAATTCCGGCGAGTCCGAGGATACCCATCAGTACTGCATTTGTAGGGACAATCATATTCATCAGCCCATCTCCAAATTGAAATGCGAGAACAGAAATTTGTCTTGATATACCAACAATATCACCTATGGGAGCCATTAACGGCATGGTTGCAAGTGCCTGACCACTGCCGGATGGTATAAAAAAATTGAGAATACTTTGGATAAATAGCATTCCAATGGCAGCAAATTCGGCCCCGATTCCCGCAAGTGGAGTTGCCAACCCATCAACGACAGTGTGGAGAATTTGTCCGTCTTCCATCAGCAGTGCAATGGCTCGCGCAAATCCGATTATGAGTGCTGTAGAGGTGAGTTCAGCAGCACCGTTGCCAAAAACTGTTGCTGTTTTATTGATGCCAATTCCGGAAATGATCCCAACCACAATGGCCAGAGCTACAAACATGGCTCCCAGTTCCACCAGGTACCAATCGGCCACGGCGATTCCCACAACAAGACCTGCCAGCGCCAAACCGGTAGCAAAGAGTACAGATTTCCTTCGAAAAGTCAGTTCCGGGTACGTTTGAGACTGCTCCCCCTGCGCTTTCTCAATTCCATATACCAGGCTTTTTTGGGGATCGGCTTGAACTTTTTTCGCATAGCTCCAGACGTGATGGAAACCCACGGCCAGAAAAGGGAGTACGATGGCTGCTCTAAATTCGTAGCCTGAAAGTGGCTGAAGATCTGCAACATTTTGAGCTACAATTAGGGTGAAGGGGTTCATCATGGCCACTCCATAGCCAATCCCGTATCCAACTACGAGCGTGCCGATGGCAGTTATCGCATCAAGCCGAAGTGCGACACAAAGGGTTACCAAAATGATGGCAAAAGGAATATACTCTTCGGCAATCCCGAGAGTGGCGGATGCCGCCGCAAAGAAAAACATCATCATAAATAAGAGCCATGCAGGTTGCGTGCCATAATTGCGAATGATGACTCCCAAAACCGCATCAATGGCGCCGGTATCTCGAATTACTTTTATGGAGCCGCCGATAATCAGCACAAAGAAAATGATACCTTGTGCATCTCCAAGTGCCCGTGGAATTACCGTGAACAGGGCAACGGGACTTAAATACTTCTTTTCTTCAACTTCAGTGAATGTTTCGGGAATCACCACCTCCTGCCCCATTTCGTTGGTCGTCATTTCGAAATGGCCGGACGGCACAAGCCACGTTAAGATTAGAGCAAAAGCCATCAGCCCAAACATAAGAACCAGGGTGTGCGGGAGTTTAAATTTCATGATATATCAATTTCATGCTATGAATTGTTTGTAGAAGTAATCTCCCATCGAGGGGAGATGATGTGAGCGTGCAGCGAAACATCTGAGGGGTGTCCAAAGAATCCAGAAAAAGCCTATGAACTTATTGACAAATTTAGCAGCGTTCAGAGAACACCCCTCGCACCAAAACGGATGGTACCGTTTTGGTGGTCTCCCCTCCCCGATGTGTCGGGACGCCAGCGCAAGGGGAGATCTAATAGGAGATTTTTTGCTATCAGAAGCACAATTCTTCATCTTTTCGCATCCCGTTTAATCTTTACGAGCGTGGCGCCCCAGCTGCTTTTGTCAGTGGCAAGTCCATATGATATTACGTGCGGGTTTTTATCGAGCAGGGCATGAACCCCTCGTCGAAGTGCGCCGGTTCCTTTTCCATGAATAATGCGTAGTGAGGTAATATTTTTATTCAGGCATGCCTCGATGTATTCGGGGATCAGGCTGCCGATATCACCTGGCTTAAATGTGTGGAGGTCCAGCACACCATTAATGGGAAATTGTTCGGGCTCTTGGCTCATAGTCCGAAATGTATTTCCAATTTGACTAAAAAGAAAACAGGAGTTTTTATTCCTGAATGCCGGGCTGATCACTTGATCGTCGTTATGTAGGGTATTACCCTACATGTTATTAGTGCCATTTGACTACATCAATTGATTTTCAATTCATTTAAAATTCCATTCATCTAACCAATTAATTATTAACTAACCGAGAGGTATCATGGGGAACGAAAATGAAACTGAAGAAGAGTTTACGCCGAAAGGGGCGACTGCCTTTTTTATAGTGCTGATGATCCTATTCATGGTGATCTATTTTGCATTGTATTTTGAAATGCTTAGCAGGGGATAATAATGGATAAATCAGAAAAACTTGCACTCACATTCAGCGGAGCGCTGCTACTTATTTTTTTCAGCGCGATTATATATGCATCTGTCGTAAAGGATATTAATGTACCCACCTGTATTACCGATTTCGATCCATTTGTAACGGATACTCTGTTTCAAACCGGGCCTGATTCCTATGAACTACAGATGGTGGCACGAATGTGGGCGTTTCAGCCTTCTACTATTCGGCTACCGAAAGGCTCAACTGTAGATCTCTACGTAACCTCACAGGATATCATTCATGGATTCAAAATTGAACGAAAAAATGTAAACCTGATGGCCGTGCCCGGCGCAATCAACTACATGCGGGTTACATTTGATGAGGAGGGTGAATATCTATTTGCCTGCCATGAATTCTGTGGAGCTGCTCATCACACAATGGCCGGCAGATTCATCATTGAAGCCGATATTGACGAACCTGAAATAACAAATAGATGAATTTAAACGATTACTCATTCCAATTTTCAAAGCCCTCCAAATACCTCAACGCTACACTGCTCATAATCCCGATGATACTTTTGTTTATTGGTGTTTACGGTGGGCTGATGCAGACCCTATTCAGGGCAGGGATCGTCCAGAGTGACCCATTTGTTGGAGGTGATTACTATAAAGGACTAACCTTTCACGGGGTATTAAATGCTATTGTCTTTACCACTTTTTTCGCTGTAGCATTTGGAAACGCGTTGATTCCATATTCACTTAAAAAACAGCTGAATACAAAAATTGCCTGGACCTCAGGTATATTAATGCTGGCAGGGTCGGTTATGGCTGCTGTTACCATTCTCATTGGCGAGGCCACGGTGCTTTATACGTTTTATCCGCCGCTGAAAGCACACCCCCTATTTTACGTGGGGCTGACACTACTTGTCGTGGGTTCATGGGTGGCATTTTACAGTTGGATACCCATGTACCTGGAGTGGAGGCGGGAGAACAAAGATAAAAAAACTCCACTGGCCGTAGTGGGGATGTTTACCACCTTTATTATTTGGTTTATTGCGTCGCTGGCTGTTGCGGTGGAAATTCTTTTTATGCTGCTTCCGTGGTCTCTTGGACTGGTAGATGAGGTAAATGTGATGCTTGCCCGAACACTCTTCTGGTTCTTTGGGCATCCGCTTGTCTACTTCTGGCTCCTTCCTGCCTATGTGATGTATTACGTTTTCTTACCTAAGCTTGCAGGTGGAAAGCTCTTCTCCGATATGGCGGGCAGACTTGTATTTATGATGTTTATTTTGTTCTCCATTCCGGTAGGTACTCACCACCAGTATATGGATCCCGCAATTGGGGCGCAGTGGAAACTGCTGCACGGGATTTTCACCTTCGCTGTAGCTTTACCAAGTTTAATTACGGCATTTACAATTGCAGCATCGCTTGAGTATGCCGGCCGCAAAAATGGAGGAACCGGGCTTTTCGGATGGATGACCAAACTCCCCTATTTTGACAAAGAGAAGTGGTTTTTTCCTTACCTCATCATTGGCTTATTCATCTTTATTATTGGTGGAATTGGCGGAATTATTAACGCTTCTTATCAAATGAACACCGTAATTCATAACACCGCGTGGGTACCGGGGCACTTCCACCTAACGGTAGCAGGACCTGTTATGCTGGCATTTCTGGGCGGCAGTCTCTACCTGATCGGTCAGTTTATGAACAAGAAAATACGCCTGAAAGGAACAGCGATGCTAATGCCGTACGTATACACTATCGGCCTGTTTATCATGTCGTATGGTTTAAAAATCGGTGGGCTTAAAGGAATGCCGAGACGTACCAATACCGGTGCTTCTTACGCCAATCCGGATAGTATACTCTACCAGCCTGACTGGATTCCTTATATAGATCTAACAGTGATAGGCGGAGTAATTATGTTTATTGGAGTTGTGATGTTTATTGCATCATTTTTTACAACTGTATTTTCCAAAAGCGAAAGGGAAACTTCAGCTGAGGGAGTTAGCGTAACGTTCCCTATATCCGAATCACTGCATGATGAAGAGGCTAAATGGCTGCGGAACTTCAAGCCCTACGTGATCATTGCAATTATTTTAATTGTTATTTCCTACACACCGGTTATTCTGGATGTGCTGGAGGCAACGTATGGAGGATCACCGCGTTTTTCACCAAATAGTCCTGTTCCACTTCCATAATCAATAAACTAAATGATTTTGCATAACAGAACGGGTTATAATATGCTGATTGTCGTCATAGCCGGACTTCTTCTTACGAAGATCTCCGGGTGTGATGGACTGCCGATTCAGAAATCGATAACCGAATCGTTTCAGCTGACCGATCAACAAAATGAAGAGGTGCTATTTCCTGAAACGTATCGCGGTAACGTGATGCTTGTCGGATATGTATATACTCAATGTCCTGACATATGCCCGCTGATAACCTATAACATGCGGGATATTCAGCGCGAACTGGAGCAAGAAGATGATTTTATGCTGGTAAGTCTGTCATTCGATCCGGATCGGGATACTCCCGAAATCCTGTCTGATTTTGCAAATAATTACAGGCTCGACCAGTCGAACTGGCGACTTCTGACAGGTAATACCCGCACCGTACAATCTGCACTTGAGACGTTTGAAATCAGAACCCTAAAAACACCAACTCGATTTAATGATGATGGAAAGGCATTCTATTTTATTGATCATACCGATAAAGTCACGCTGATGGATAAGCAGGGTAATATCAGGAAAACGTATACGGGCAGCGATATGGAGACTGAAAGAATAGTTGCAGATATTCACAAACTGTTAGTGAAAGATTAATACTTTATTCTGAATTCTTTATGTAAAAGCTGATGTTATGCTTATCAGAGAAATAACTATAACTCATAAAACAAACATTCAAATACAAACACATGAAAAATTTAACTTTATTCACAATTTTCGCATCACTGGTCTTTATTCTTGCTGCTTGTGGCGGCGAAGAAACAGCTGAACAGGCTGATGAACTAATCCTTGATGACGGAGTGAGAACAATTGAAATATTAGGTACAAACGACATGCGTTTTGTCGTATCCGAAGCACAAGACGGTCTTGTAACAGGTGGCGCTGCAGGCCAGTATATAATTCTCGAGGCTATTGAGGCATCTCCCGGTGAGGAACTTCGAATAATACTTCGCACCGTTAGTGATCTCCCTGCAACAGCAATGTCTCATAATCTTGCTATTCTCGATCTCGAAGCTGATACAGAACAATTCGCGCGCGCCTCACTACAGGCAGCTGACAATGACTACATTGCACCTCAATACGAGGAATGGGTTATTGCCACAACAGCCATGCTGGGAGGTGGTGAATCTGATACTATCACATTTACAGTACCTGAGCAAGCGGGTGAATATGACTACATTTGTTCTTTCCCCGGTCACTTTCAGGCTGGAATGGTAGGTAAACTGATCGTCCAGTAATTCAATTAAATAACTTTAGTACCCGAGCCTGCTGATTATTAATTAATCTGCAGGCTTCTTTATTTTTTGAAGCTGGTGAACTTTACCCAAATTAAAACTTTCATTTCAGGAAAATCGAACCTTCACTTTTTCAAACGTTGACCGAAGCACAATTTTTCCTGTCACGGAGGCGAGGTGGATAAACAGCAGGATGTTCTCCCAACGTGTATAAATATCCATGTTCAAATGGCTTTTACATGAACTATTAAGAGACTATAGCGCCGGATTTGTTACACATTTTCTTTGTAGCACACATCAGGAATTCCATTTCTTTACCTCTCTGCTTGCGAAGCATCTCGTAAATATGGAAATTGCCGATATGGAATCACTAATCAGTTTTTTTGAAGATATACCCACAACCTACCGATCCGCTATTTTGATTGGCGGAATATTTATTTTCTGGGTGATGGAAGGGCTGGTTCCACTCTTTCAGTTTCAGTACAACAAATATCGTCATGCCGGAATCAACCTGCTTTTTACCCTATTTACAGCCATCATCGGATTTGGCTTGGCAGGAGTACTCTACTACACATCCTATTGGGTAACCGTTAACGAATTTGGGCTGTTGAATATCGCTGAAATTCCGCTTTGGGCTAAGGTAATTTTAGGCGTGATGCTTCTCGATTTTATAGGTGCCTACCTCGTGCACTGGATTGAACATAAGGTGAAATGGATGTGGAAATTTCATCTGATTCATCATACCGATACTACTGTGGATGTCACCACAGGACTGCGACATCACCCCGGCGAAACTATATTCCGAATTTTCTTTACCATTTTAGGTGTCTTTTTGATTGGTGTCCCCATCGGAATTGTGATGCTGTATCAAAGTCTTTCCGTGCTGTTTGCGCACATTACACATGCCAATATCAACATGCCGCGTAAGGTAGATAACGTCCTCTCCTATTTATTTGTAACCCCTAATATGCACAAGGTTCACCACCACTATATGCAGCCGCTTACTGATACCAATTATGGAAACATTTTTGCGATCTGGGATCGGATTTTTGGTACGTATGCTTACGTTGAAGATCCAAAAAATCTGAAGTATGGAATTGACACGCACATGGAACCGGAAGAGAATGACCGGTTTTCGAATTTGCTTAAAATCCCGTTTCAAAACTACAGGCCACCCGTCGGTTCTAAATTCAACGATGAAGCAGAAGACACAGATGAGAAATCATGAAAAAGAACAGACTGGGTAAATCGGATTTGCACGTAAGCGAAATCAGTTTTGGGTGTATGTCTCTGCAAAAAGATCACCCCGAAAATGAAAATCTGATTCGAGAAGCTGTGGATAATGGTGTCAACTTTTTTGATACGGCCGATATTTACGACTATGGGTGGAACGAAAAAGTGGTGGGCGAAGCTTTAAAACCCATTCGGAATGATGTAATCATTGCCACAAAAGTGGGACATGTACAGACCGGCGATGGAATGAGCTGGGATTGGAGACCTACTAAAAACCATATTTTATCGAATGTTGAAGAGAGCTTAAAACGGTTGCAAACTGACCGGATTGACCTTTACCAGCTTCACGGAGGAACTCTTGATGATCCTATTGATGAAATTATTGAAGCTTTTGAACTGCTAAAAAATCAGGGGAAAATCAGGGAGTATGGAATTTCATCAATCCGCCCAAACGTAATTCGAACGTACATTAAAAAGGCAAATATAGCCAGCGTAATGATGCAGTACAGCCTGCTCGACAGAAGGCCCGAAGAACACTGTCTGGATTTACTACACGAAGCAGAAATCAGCGTACTTACCCGAGGCAGCCTTGCAAAAGGAATTTTGGTTGATAAACCTGCCACAGAGATGCTTGATTATTCACTCGAAGATGTTGAAAAAATGCAAAAAGCGGTTCATGAAACAGGAAATCCAATCGGC
>JBGTFX010000381.1:0-3543 GCA_041747055.1 Balneolaceae bacterium | reverse complement strand
CGGTATTGTTACTGTTACCAACTAATTCAAGGGAATTAAGCTGGGCAACATACATAACACCAGCATTAAAATTGTCAGATACATATCCAAGGAAACCATGAACTGCCTTAGTGGTAGTTGTTTCACTTGTTCGATTGTATTCACCATACGCCTCTACTACCAGGTTTTCGCTAAACCACCAACCTAACGAGAGCATATATTTTTTCCACTTATTTGTTTCGGAACCTGTTCCGTTACCGTTCCCAATCATGGCATGATATTTCAGGTTTCCTCTTTTACCAAGTTGACCTTTCAGGGCAATTCCAAAATCTCTTGAACTCCCTAATTTATGCAGGTCCGAAGGACTTTTTTCCACAGATCTGTACCCCCATACACTTTCGATTAACACCCAGGTTGGCGTCGATGACAGACCGGCAATTAAAGAGTGATTCTGATTTATTGACCAGTTCAGATATAAGTCTTTTACGAATGGCTCCAAGTTTTGATTTGTTGAAAAGTCGCCCGGACTATTCATTTCAAGGCGCAATCGGGCGGTAAAGCTCTCAGCAAAATTATTGTCATATGTTAAATAAGCCCGTCGCAACCAAAATCCATTTTCTCCTTCTAAATCCTCATTATGACTGCTTGCAATCCAGTAAAAATCACTATAGACCAAGCCACTAAAACTACCTTTTCCCGAAGTTTGCTGAGCCTCAACTGTAGCTGCTACAGTACTACCTAAAAAGAGTAACAACATAATTTTGTGTAAGGAATAGTGAATTGCAAAAGGTTTACCATTTTTGTTTAAAGGCGTAACTTTTCCAGAACACATAATCTATAAATGCTTAATATTTATTGAGAAATTGACCCCAAAAGCGGGGGAAACTTCTCTGGATGTACATTCAATAGTAAGCTGGGACACAAACATGTACACCTTCAATACTTTTGAACCATCCATTCTGATCTTTTTTTCGTGTTAAATATATGTTAATAAAACCTTGTTAATATTATCTAAATGTTAACAACTAAATTCGGAACACAGATTGTAAAATTACAGAAACACCTCGGTTCAATTAAACGCATTCATGGATTCAAGATCACCACCGATCCGGATCTATTTTGAAAAATTCACTCAGCATACGATAGATCCTGGAATATTGTATAGACAGATCTCGTGGAGATTCGATGAACGCTTCCATAATGACGGCAAAACATTCTGATGGATTGGTTGCTCCATATATATCAAGTAACTCGTCTTCGCGGCCATTGCGGGCAAGATAAACCAGTTTCCGATATATTTTAGCCAACTCATCGGTCCACTCATCACCGCTATTCAGCACTTCACCATCGTGTGTAATTCCGCCCGAAAGACCATATTGCAGATCAAGTTGATGGGCAAACTCATGCACTATCAGGTTTTGTATGTTGTCGTCAGACATTGTGGTTCGTTCAATATCAGCCCAAGAGAAAATCACACTTCCGCTATCCCATGACTCTCCCTGTCTTCTTTCATTACCTTCGGTTACTACTCCACCAGGGCTAACCTCGAAAACCGGTGCAACATAATCATTCCGGTATACCAGAATGGATCGCAAATCCGGATAATAATCAGACGTTTCTTCCATGAGAGGAATACAAGCATATGCAGAAATTATCACCTTCATTTGTTCTGTGATTTCTAATCCACCACACCCTTCAAACAGCTTTTCATTTATAAATACCACCATTCTCTTCTTAAGAATTTCGCGATAGTGATCTGGAAGATTTTGATAGTACGGAACTTCATTTTCCAAAGTGCGCAGCCATAATTCCGGAAATGATTTCCGCAATAGCCATCGTCTTTTTAAGTATTGAAATAGGGGCATCTTCTTGGATTAAAATATGGGTTTAAAGATATGAATACTTATTCACTCCCTACGCTGACCCACTAATTATTTTTTTGATTCCCATTCTTTTCTATTTTCAGCAGTACAACTCTAATATCAACCCTCCCATCATGCTACAGCGTTTTCTGATTTTTTGCCTATTTGCCATTTTATTAATTGGCTGCCAAGCCGAAAAATATGATCTCATCATAAAAAGTGGCATTGTTTACGATGGAACCGGAAACAAACCTGTAGCAACAGATATAGGTATCATTAATGATCGGATTGTAAAAGTGGGAACAATCAGAAATAAAAACGGAACCAATGAAGTGTTAGATGCTGAAGGACAGGCCGTAGCACCCGGATTCATTAATATGTTGAGTTGGGGAGCAAGCTCTCTTGTTAATGATGGACGTTCAATTAGCGGAATTAAACAAGGAGTAACGCTCGAACTTTTTGGGGAAGGTTCATCCCCCGGACCTTTAAATCGTGAAATGCAGCGAAGCCGCTGGGGTGATGATGAAGAGAAATTCCACTGGCGCACTCTTGGCGAATCTTTGCAATGGATGGAAGACAATGGTATCTCAACCAATGTAGGTTCATTTGTTGGGGCAACAACACTTCGAATCCATGAAGTAGGTCGAAACGATCGTGAACCTACCGAGCAAGAGATGCAGAATATGAAAGATCTGGTTCGCGAAGCTATGGAAGAAGGTGCTATGGGTATTGGGACATCACTTATTTATGCGCCGGCATTTTATGCATCCACTGAAGAGTTGATTGAGCTTTCTAAAGTTGTAGGCGAATATAATGGAATGTACATCTCCCACTTGAGAAGTGAGGGAAACCGATTTGTAGAATCCGTTGAAGAGCTTTTAAAAATTGGACGTGAAGCCGGTATTCATGCTGAAATTCATCACCTAAAAGCAGCCGGTAAAAATAATTGGTATAAACTGGATGAAGTAATCAATAGAGTTGAAACCGCACGTGAAGAAGGCCAGGCTGTGACAGCTAATATGTATACATACGAAGCAGCAGCTACAAGTCTTGCAGCAATATTTCCGCCATGGACTCAGGATGGTGGTCATGCCAGTTGGATTCAACGACTTAAAGACCCGGAAACAAGGGCACAAATTGTTGAAGAAATTAAAACCCCATCCGATGAGTGGGAAAATTTCTACTTAATGTCAGGTGGTGGAGAGAATATTATTCTTGTTGGATTTCGATCTGATAATCTTCGACAATATGTTGGAATGACGCTAAGTGAAATTGCAGAGGCACGAGGGCTGGACGAAGTAGAAGTGGCAGTAGACCTCACAATTGAAGACAACAACCGTATTGGGTCTATTTATTATTTAATGAGTGAGGAAAATGTTGAACGCCAGGTTCAGCTTCCATGGATGAGTTTTGGATCAGATGGTGGCACATTTGCCGCTGAAGGAGATATTCTAAACCGGCAAATGCACCCAAGGGCGTGGGGGAATTTTGCCCGACTTTTTGCAAAGTATGTCCGTGACCTTAATCTCATTTCTGTTGAAGAAGCCATTCATCGATTAACCGGTTTACCTGCTACGAACTTGAAACTGCATAATCGTGGATTTATTAAAGAGGGTTACTTTGCTGATTTGGTGATCTTTAGCCCCGAAAATTTTCAGGATCACGCTACATTCGAAAATCCTCATCAATATGCTACGGGCGT
>JBGTFX010000380.1:0-9616 GCA_041747055.1 Balneolaceae bacterium | reverse complement strand
GCTGATCTATGGTATTACAGCACTTGGTAATACCATCCACAATGAAGTACAGTCAATCGGTGGAATCAGCGGGGCAGATACGATACTGATCGGTGGTCATCTGCCGAACGGGCAGTTTGTTACGCGCACGGTTGTAGGCCGCCCGGTTGGCTCTTTTTACGGTTTTATGACCAATGGGGTTTTCCAAAATCAAAGTGAACTTGACAGCGATCCGAGCATGTCGCAGACCGGGGTTGGAGATTTGCGCTTTGTTGATATAAACGGGGATGGTCGAATAGACGGGGACGACAGAACATTTCTTGGCTCTCCCATACCCGATTTTGTATATGGTTTTTCCCTGGATCTTGGATTTAGAAACTGGGACTTCTCCCTCGGCATTCAGGGGCAATACGGCAATAAAATTTTTAACGGAAAAAATGTTGTCCGCCCCGATCCCTTTAATTTTGAGCAGCACGTGTGGGAAAGGTGGACAGGCGAAGGAACAAGCAATACGGAGCCGAGGCCTTCTTTCGGAGGTCAAAACTTCTTGCCTTCTGACCGGTTTATTGAGGATGGCTCATACCTGAGGGTGAGAAGTTTGAATATAGGATATAGCCTGCCTGTTGGTTTGACCAATAAATTGAGTATGACCCGTGCCAGAGTTTATGTAAAAGCGACAAATTTATTCACAATTACCGGTTTCAGCGGCTATACCCCGGAAATAGGCAGCGGAGATGTACTCTCCAGCGGGATTGATACCGGCATTTTCCCGATCCCAAGAATTATTGCAGCAGGCTTTAATACAACCTTTTGAGGCTAATTATGATTAAACCATACCGAATTTTATACATAACAGTTTTTCTTGCCGCCTTTATGGGTTGCGGGGACTTTTTAAACGTGAACCCTCAAAATGAATTAACGCAAGAGGCATTTCCCATTACCCAGGAAGATGCACTGCAAGCTACCAATGCGGTGTACTCAACCCTCAGGGAATGGAATTATCACAGCGGTGGTTTCCCAATTCTTGATTTTATGTCTGACGACGCCAGCAAAGGCAGCAATCCGGATGACGGGGTTAACACGCTCGGGCCTTATGAAGATTTTACCCATACCCCTACCCAGGATGGGCTCGACCGATGGTGGAACGCCCTTTACCAGGGGATCCGGCATGCGAATGTTGTACTGGAAAAAGTACCGCCTATAGAGATAAATCCTGAACTGAAAAACAGATTTTTGGGAGAGGCCAGTTTTTTGCGTGCACTCTATTATTTCGATTTGGTTCGGGCATTCGGCGGTGTTCCGCTGGTAACTACGGTTGAACCTGATCTTGAAGTGCCGCGATCATCCGCCGGTGAAATTTATACCTTGATTGAAGAGGATTTAATATTTGCAATAGATAACCTGCCCCTGAAGAGCAGTTACGGATCCAATGATATTGGAAGGGCAGCGATGGGAGCGGCACAGGCACTGCTTGCCAAGGTTTTTCTATTCCAGCAGGATTTCGTGAATGCGGAAAAATACGCCCTGGATGTAATTGCATCCGGCGAGTATGACCTGGAACAAAATTTTATTAATGCAAATAGCCAAAATGGTGAGCACGGAGTTGAATCTGTATTTGAAGTAGGAGCTGTTGCTACTGCGGGAGCAGGCGGTAATCAATATGCAAACACGCAGGGAGTGCGCGGTACACCGAACCGTGGCTGGGGCTTTAATCGTCCTTCGATAGATTTGCGGGAAGCGTTCGAAAATAATGATCCGCGCCGTGAGGGTACGATTATTGAATTGGGCGATGTTATAGACGGAATAGAGATATTAGGTGATTCCTCAACTCCCGATGTAACGACCGATGAAAATGGAAATGTGATAGAAATAGAGAGCTATAATCGAAAAGTTTGGATCCCGGGGTTAACAACGGATACCCAGTTTGGCCACAATCGCCGCCTGATTCGCTATTCTGATGTGTTATTGATGGCAGCAGAAACCTTAAACGAAAATAATAAACCGGCAGAGGCATTAACCCATTTAAACAGAGTCCGTGAAAGGGCACGGCATGGGGATGAAACGATACTGCCGGATATCACGGTAATGGAGAGAGGGGCGCTTCGGAATATTATTATAGAAGAACGAAGGGTTGAGCTTGCTCTTGAAGGGCACCGCTTTTGGGATCTTACACGAACCGGAAAAGCTCCGGAAGTATTAGGTCCGGCCGGATTTATTCCCGGGAAACACGAATTACTACCGATTCCACAAAGTGAAATTGATCTCTCGCAGGGCTCTCTAACACAAAACGAAAATTGGTAATGTACATACCTTATTATGAAACCCAACACAACCCAAACAAAAACAGTTAATTATGAATACAAATAAGATTACAGTGATAATCATCTCAGCTATTGTAATGATAGCTGTTGTGCTTCAATCATGTGGAACAGATAGTGAGCCTCAGGACTTGAATATTGAATCAATGACAGCAGGCGGAATTGATCTGAATTCAGCAACATCTCCAGAAAATGTGCCTGTTGATGCATCAATTCAGATTGTTTTTAACTCGAATATAAAAGCAGAAACCGCTACATCTGCCAATGTTACTCTCATTCAGGATTTTGACAATTCAAATGTTCCTTTACAGATTTCCGTAAGCGGAGCAACCCTGAACATTCAGCCGGAAAATAACCTTGGTACAGGTGCACTTTACCAGCTTGAGTTGAAAAGCGGACTGCTTAACCAGGACGATCAGTCTCTTGCAAATACCACCCGGTCATTTAAAACTGAGGGGACATTCAGCCCGCCCGGTGCAATAGCACACTGGACATTCGAAGATAGTGCAGATGATATTCTCGGTAACTATAATGCATCAGCTGAAATTGATATAACCTATACCGCCAGACGGAATGATGAGGCAGGATTAGCCGCTTCTTTTAATGGCAATACCAGTATTATTGAAATTCCAAATGCTGACGAACTCATAAATACTTCCGATTTTACTTTCAGTTTTTGGGTGAAAACAAATTCGGAAGGTCATGTTAATGAGAATGGTGATCCGGCAGGCCATTTTGTGATTGGATTAGGTGCTTTCTGGGGTATTCAGTATGAAATAGCAGCGAACTATGAATCCGCCAAGTTTGCAATTCAGTTTGAAACAGCCGATGGCACAGCTGTGGGCGAAGACATGTGGTTTCCCGCAGAAGCAACCGACATGAACAATGGCGGCTGGCAGGGATGGGATTTCGCAAAGAGCTTAAGCCCGGAGCAAATGGTTGGCCTACTGAAAGATACTTGGCTGCATGTTACTCTAACATATAATGGAAGTGACCGTAAGGCAAAATTATTTTATAACGGAGAGTTGATGAAAAGCTTTGACTTTAACCTGTGGCCCGAAGATGCCATACAACGAACGGTTACCGGCATGCAATATTCAGGACAGGAACCTGAAGTTGTAAATGATCTTGCATTCGGATTTATACAATCACGGGGAGGAACCTTGTGGGAGAACGAACCCTGGGGTGGTTATAATTTCCCGGGAGCCAACCACTTTAAAGGCCAGCTTGACGATATTCGAATATATCACAAAGTTCTGACCGACAGTGAAATTCTTCTGATGTACGAATCAGCAAAATAAATTTTCTTTCATGCCCGGCGTGAGATCGATATATAATGATCGAATGCGTTTATAAACCCCTCTTTTTTAAAGAGGGGTTCAGGGGTGGTTTGATGACCATAACATTTAAATCCGACGATTATTGATGTTAAACAGCAACTGACCAACCACCTGCCTGACAGAAGACAGGCTCCAAACCTTTCCTTCAAAACAGGTAAGGAGATTAGGTTTCTTGTTCCAATTTGTCACTGTAAAATATATCTCATAACAGTTAAATAAATAAACATCTATCAATCCGTTTATCCCGTTGCAGTATATCTGTAAGTATAGGAAATCTGCACCGGGATTTATTATAATTACGACGTTTTAACACTTAATCTATGATTCACAAAGTGTCCCGAGCCAGGCATCACAAATACAGATTCATTAATCTTCAGAACACCGGGTATTTATTCCTGATGATCCTGATTTTGGCAGGATGTAAAGATCAAAGTACCGAATCTGATACAGATATTTTCCAGTTGCTTAAGGTTTCGGCCGATGAGGTAACCCTTTTTGGAAGTCAGTCTAATTCAGGTATTCCGGTAAAAGCATCATTTTTTTTAGAATTTTCAGTACCCGTTGAGGAATCCACTACTCAAAACAGCCTCCGAATTATTAATTCGGAAGAGGAGACAGAGATTTCCATTGAAATTACATTTGAAAACGACGGACGCAAAGTTGTTTTATTACCAGAAGAACAACTCGCATGGAAAACTTCGTACCTACTGGATATTACTGATGAAATAAAATCGGCAGAGGGAGCCGATTTTCCCGGTACTGAATTTCTGTTTGAGACACAGAACGGGAAGGGCGAAATACTTTCTGCAGAGATCAATAACATTGAACTTCATGAAAAAACTATTTTCCGGGATATCTACTATGATGATGTACGCCTGGAAATTACATTTTCCGAAAGCGTCAGAAACCAGGATTTACAAAGACACATAAGAGTTACCCCGGCATTTGCTTCCGATTTTACACTTTCAGATGATGGCCGCACCTTAACCATAACCAATACCGAGCCGCTGGACTACTACCGGCACCATTTTTTGAATGTAAGCGGGGATCTGACGTTCGACAACGGTTTTGATTTTGAACCTTACAATGTCCGGTTTCAAACAGGCCTGAACCCGGAATTTAAATTCCCGAAAATACCTGATGAAGAGCTGCTGAGTACGATTCAGGAGGCAACTTTCAGGTACTTTTGGGATTTTGCCCACCCGGTAAGCGGAATGGCACGGGAAAGAAACACCTCAGGAGATATTGTAACAACAGGTGGCAGCGGCTTTGGGCTGAAAGCCATACTGGTGGGTATCCACCGGGGATTTATTTCCCGGAGCGAAGGGATAGAACGTCTTCATAAAATTATGGATTTTTTGGACACAGCCGACCGTTTTCATGGGGTTTGGCCGCACTGGATGGATGGATCCACCGGGGCGACGATACCTTTCAGTGAGTTTGATGACGGCGGGGATCTTGTGGAAACGGCGTTTATGGCACAAGGACTTATTACTGTAAGGCAATTCCTGGATGAAAACATACAGGCAGAAAAAGAACTGGCAGACAACATCAATGCACTGCTCGACACCATTGAATGGGATTGGTACACCAGGGGAGGGCAGAATGTGCTTTACTGGCACTGGTCGGAAAATCACGGCTGGCGGATGAATATGCCGATCAGAGGTTATAACGAAGCATTGATCGTTTACATTCTGGCGGCTTCCTCAAAAAATCATTCCGTTGAACCGGTTGTTTATCACGAAGGATGGGCTCAGTCGGGAAATATCATTAATGGAAAATTATTTTACGATATCACACTTCCGTTAGGGTTTGATTACGGCGGCCCGCTCTTTTTTGCCCATTACTCATTTCTTGGGCTCGATCCTCGAAACCTGTCCGATACATACGCTGATTACCGGGAGCAGAATCGCAATCACACGCTGATTAACCGCGAACACAGCATCATTAATCCGAACGATTTTGTAGGATACGGTTCCGATAGCTGGGGAATTACAGCCAGCGACAATCCAACCGGTTATTTTGCCCAAGAACCAACGCGGGATAACGGCACAATCACACCAACTGCGGCAATTTCATCCATTTCGTACACACCTGAAGAGTCGATGGAAGCAATCAGGCATTTTTATTTCGTGTTAGGCGATAAGCTTTTGGGGGAATATGGATTTCATGATGCGTTTAATCCAACGGAAGGGTGGTGGGCGGATTCCTACCTGGCAATCGACCAGGGGCCGATTATCATCATGATTGAAAATCACAGGTCCGGTTTATTGTGGGATCTTTTTATGAAAGCACCCGAAGTTCAGCAGGCTCTGAATGAACTTGGTTTTACCACCGGGAATTAATTTTAGGCCCTACAGGAAATCTTGTGAGTTATTGCCAATAATATTTAATAAATGTTGCTGACTACTTTCAAAATCTATCTTACAATTTCATCCTGTTAGAGCATTCCTCCTCTAACAGGGTTCATACACTGATACTCTCAATATTTTCTGTAGAACCTAATTTTATTAATGAATGAGACAAATAATATGAAAAAACAGGGTGTTCTTTTAATCATAACTATCTCAATACTGCTAAGTTCATGCAGCGGCACCCCCCCCGGTATGGGTGGAAGTACCGATATAGATCAAAAAGTTGATTCACTGATGGCCTTAATGACGCTGGAAGAGAAAATAGGCCAGTTAACACTTTTTACAAGTGATATGGATCAAACCGGTGCATTTTTTCGGCCGAAATATCTTGAAGAGTTGCGTAATGGGCATGTAGGTGCAATTTTTAATGCCTATGGTGCGGAATTTACCCGTGAGTTACAGGAAATAGCGGTACATGAAACACGTTTGGGTATTCCCCTTTTGTTTGGCTACGATGTGATACACGGCCACCGCACTATTTTCCCAGTGCCGCTTGCGGAAGCTTCAAGCTGGGATTTGGATATGATCAGGTTATCTGCGGAGGTCGCTGCACGGGAGGCGGCATCGGAAGGCTTACACTGGACGTTTGCGCCAATGGCTGATATTTCCAAAGATCCGCGCTGGGGAAGGGTTGTTGAGGGAAGCGGAGAAGATGAGTATCTAGGATCAAAAATTGCAGCCGCAAGAGTGCGCGGGTTCCAGGGAGATGATTTAAGTGATATCCATACCCTCGCCTCCACAGTGAAGCATTTTGCCGCGTACGGAGCGGGGCAGGCCGGCCGGGACTACCACAGTGTGGATATGTCGGACAGGGAGCTTCGCGAAGTTTATTTACCCCCGTTTAAGGCAGCTATTGATGCCGGGGCCGTTTCCGTTATGACTGCTTTTAACGACTTGAACGGGATTCCGGCAACGGCCAATCAGTATCTTTTCCAGGATATTCTACGGGATGAGTGGAATTTCAGCGGTTTTGTTGTAACCGACTATACAGCGATTATGGAACTGCTCTATCACGGGGTTGCCGAAGATGCGCATCGCGCCAGTGAACTTGCCATGAATGCGGGAATTGACATGAGTATGCAGGATAGCTTTTACCTGGAAACACTTGCCGATCTTGTGAAAGATGGCAAAATAAAAGAATCACAAATAAACCGGGCAGTAAAATATGTATTGCGGGTCAAGTTTCAACTGGGTTTGTTTGATGATCCCTTCCGTTATAGCTCGGCAGAACGGCAGGAAGCCGAAATTATGAAACCGGAGAACCTGGAAACAGCCCTGGATATGGCACGAAGATCGATTGTGCTGTTAAAAAATGAAAATCAGGTTTTGCCCATAAACGAAAATATAAAAACCATTGCCGTTATTGGCCCGATGGCAGATAATCAGCGCGATCTGTTAGGTAGCTGGTCGGCTGCCGGGGATTGGTCTCAATCCGTTTCGGTATTGGAAGGCCTTCGTAACAATAATCCAGAGGTTACCTTTATTTATGCTGAAGGCACCGGTATTGACGATAACAACCGGGATGGTTTTCAAGAGGCCATTTCTGCTGCGCGACGGTCTGATATGGTAATACTTGCTCTCGGGGAAGCGCACTGGATGTCAGGAGAAGCTGCGAGCCGGTCCGATATTAGTTTGCCTGGTGTCCAGGAGGAGCTTGCTAAAGAGGTTAACGCTGTTGGAAAGCCAACGGTGGCCGTATTAATGAACGGCAGGCCGTTAACAATCAACTGGCTTGATGAACATATTCCGGCAATCCTGGAAACCTGGTTCCTGGGAACTAGGGCCGGGGATGCCATATCGGATGTTCTTTTCGGGAAATACAATCCTTCCGGGAAGCTTCCGATGACTTTTCCAAGGAATGTCGGGCAAATTCCAATTCACTATAATATGCGAAATACCGGAAGGCCTTTTAATGCTGATAACAAATACACCTCCAAATATCTGGATGTATCGAATGATCCGCTCTATGTTTTTGGCTACGGGCTCAGCTACACAACATTCGACTATAGCCCTATTTCATTGTCATCCAAAACAATGAATCCCGCCGACAGCCTGAAGGTTTCGGTATCTGTTACTAACACCGGTGATTATGGTGGAGAAGAAGTGGTTCAACTCTATTTGAGAAAGTTGGTTGCTTCCGTAACACGCCCCGTGCGAGAGTTAAAAGGGTTTCAGAAAATTCATTTGGAACCGGGTGAATCGAAAGAGGTGGTTTTTACAATTACCAACAAAGAGCTTTCTTATTACCGTGCCGATATGAGTTACGGATCGGAGCCGGGAAAATTTATGGTATTTGTCGGAGGTAATTCCCGGGATACACAAACGGAGGAGTTTGTGTTGTTGGAATGATTGCAGTGTCATGCTTATCGTAAACCCGCAAAGTTTTATTCAATCGAAGCGATGTATTTCAAAACATTATAGCAATTCGAAAAAGAAACTTTGCGGGTTTTGCCGATAATTTATCGTTGGCACGAACAGTGGTTGTTTATGCCACAAAGGTACAGAAAAACACTGAAGATTTCCGTTCTCTTCTGTGTTTCTGTGGCGTTTCATTTTGAACAAGTATTTGGCATAACTATAAAGTTAGGATTTATGGAAACCCATCGTGTAAATCGAACTCAATTTAAAACGTCATAATAAGCTCAGTGAGATTTGTATCGGTAGAAAGGTTAAGGCGCTTGCGCAACCTGTAACGGCGCTCTTCAACACCTCGTACCGAGATATTCAACAGTGGCGCAATTTCTTTGGATGAAAGGTTCATCCGTAAATAGGCACAGAGCCGCAGATCGCTCGGAGTAAGTTTCGGATATGTTTTTTTTAGTCGTTTAAAGAAATCACCATGAGCCTCGTTGTATAATTGCTCAAAAATTTCCCATTCGTGGTCTTCTTCAATCCCGTCTTCAATAAGTTCCACCAGTTCGTTGTAGTACTTAAGAGGCAGTTTATTTCCAAGTTCTTCCTTTTGTTTGTGCAGCTCATCTTTTATGGAGTTTAAAAGATTATTTTTACGCATCATTGCCATAGTGTTGGAAGTGAGCTGGGCAGTTTTGTGTTCTATTTTTTCCTGAAGCTTTTCATTGTTCAGTTTTATGATCTCTTTTTCAGCTTTTTCCCTGTCGTTGATAATCTTCTGCTGTTCTTTTTCGAGCTCTTTGCCACGTGCCTTCCATCGTTTTCGGGAGATATACAGCCGTATCATTAAGGCAAAAGACAAGAACAACACCATGTACAGAATATATGCCTCCGTAGATACATACCACGGTTCGCTGATTGTAAATGAAACAGATGCCGGGTTGGTAAGTGTGCCATTTGAGCCAATTGATCGTACGAAGAATGTGTAGCTGCCGGAGGGGAGGCGCAAATAATCGGTAGAACTTTCAGTTGTCCATCTGCTCCAATCCGTATCAATTCCCTCAAGTTTATGCTGGAAAAAAGCTTGTTTGCCGGCGGCTTGTGTTGATGACCAGTCAAATCGGAGTGTGTTTTTGCGGCTGGCTAACTCTGTTTCAGAAACTTTATCCGGATTTAGCAGGAAAGTTTGTTGCTGGGTGTCTGTTATTTTTAC
>JBGTFX010000379.1:0-1855 GCA_041747055.1 Balneolaceae bacterium | reverse complement strand
AGATTATGATTCTGATAAAGTTTATCAATATTAACTATCTTATTTGATGAGAGATCTAAGTGTTGAAGGTACTGTAATTCATCTAATCTTTCAATTTCTGATATCTGCGTACTATTTAGTTTTAGTTTAGTTAGTTTCTCTAAAGCTTCTAAATTTTCAATTTTATTAATAGGATTAAAACTTAAACGTAATGTCTTTAACTCAGTATTAATCCAAAGATTTTCTATTTTTGTTATCTGATTTCAACTTAACCCCTTAAATAACTGGACACAAATTTAAATAAATAATTAATAAATTTGCAGTTATGGGAACATACAGAAAAACATGGAGTAAATCCGAGAAATTAGAGGTCATTAAAGTGGCTAAATCAGAAGGGGTATTAAATGCCTCTAGGCAATTTGAAGTATCTCAACCAAGTATTTATAAATGGATGGACCAATTGGATGCTGGAGGCGAGTCATCACTTGAAAGTCTACATGCTCCGGAATTGCGTCGAGAGAATAAGAAGCTCATAGACGAGAATAAGCAGCTCAAGGAAATGAATGCTGAGAAGGAGTTGAAAATCAGGATGCTGGAACAACGATTAAAAAAAAAGTAGATACGATGGCAGATAAGATTATGCTTGCTCAGCATTTTATAGAAGAAGGCCATCCGCAGGATACCGTTTTACGTCTTATGGGTATACCCAGGAGTACATTTTACTACAAGCCACCACAGGAGTGCCGGAAAAAGGGACGTCCCTTTAGTGTTAATACATCGAAGACTGATGGAAGTGTCGTAAGAAATGAAGATGTCGTTGAGCACATCAAAGAAATACTGAATGAAGAGTTTGTAGATTATGGTTATTTAAAAACAACCCATGCACTGAGACAAGAATTTGGATATATCATAAGTCCAAAGAAGGTTTATCGGCTTATGGGAGAGCATAAGCTGTTAAATTTACCTACAAAATCTAAGCTTACCAAACGGGAATGGGTCAAAGAATTAGTGCCTAAGCCAATGCTTCACTTTAGTTACCTTGAGTTTGATATCAAATATATTTACATCAAAGGAAAGCGCAGGAATGCCTTATTAATCACGGTGATTGATGTATATTCAAGATGGGTTTTAGGTCAGTATTTGTCCTGGCAGATTAGGAAAGGAGATGTCATCAGATTATTCGACCAAATATTTGAAACTTACACTATACCTGAAAAAATATTTGTTAGAAATGACAACGGATCACAAATGATAGCGCAGTCAGTACAGAAATATTTTGAGAAAAAGCAGGTGACACAAGAGTTTACTAAACCAGCCACACCAGAGCAAAATGCACATATAGAATCATACCACAGTATTATAGAGAGAGTTATATGCAACAGATATGAATTTGAAAATTTAACGGATGCTGGTCAAACATTTAACCGGTTTGTAAAGTTTTACAATTATAAACGCATACATTCAGGAATTGAATACCTTAGTCCATATAAATATCTGTTGAGTAAAGGCACGGAAATAAAAGTGGAAACGTCTGCTATAGATGTATTAACTTTGGTCAAAAATAAAGTAGCATGATTATTCAACGCACTTATTTGTTGCCAAACCAACGTTCAAATATGTTTTCAATATTTCAATGCTCAAAAATTCCCCCTTACAGGGAATTTTTCAGAGTGTTGAAATTGTTGAAAACGTACATCGTAGACTTACTTTTATCATTAAGAAATAGTCCAATATTTAGGGGGTCAGTCCAGTATGATTTTGAGTTCAAACAGATTGTTTAATAAAGCTCTGTCCATAAACTCCTGGAGAAAATGCAGCGCATCCGATTTGGTGTATTCCCTTAAATCAATTTTTGTGTCGGGCCGATCTTTACCGG
>JBGTFX010000378.1:0-7682 GCA_041747055.1 Balneolaceae bacterium | reverse complement strand
TCGAGGAATTCACCCTATATCGGTCAACAAATGACAGGGCGGGCAATCGGGATATATAACAAAAATCAGTTCATTGAGAACAAATTGCACCACTGATTTTTACTAAATAAAGTTTATGAGATTTTTTTGCCGCATTTTTTTATTGATTGTCTTTATCCTTAGTGCGGGAGAAGTTTTGTTGGCTCAGCAGGAAAGAGAGGCGGTAGAAGACGCCAATATTTTTTCAAAGTTTGGTCAGATTTCTAAGGAAGAGTTATCAATGAAAGCCGATCACAACTATCCGTTTGAGTTTCTGTTAAAAGAGACATCCGTTCGTTTTCAGGATGGATCAGGGGGATTGCATGCGATCATTGATCACCTTGTGCGAATAAAAATATATAGTGATGATCCGCTTGAGATAACAGAGGCCTCATTAGTGGGAATCCCGTTTTATAACACAGATAATTTGGAGGTAATTACTCAGCTCGAGGGCATCACGCATCAACCCGATGGCAGCAGGGTTTCTCTTGATCCTGCCCAAAGTACGAGGTCAGACCTGAACAGCCGTTATCAAATTGTAGAATTTGAAATGCCGGAAGCGGGAGCCGGATCTGTGCTGGAATATAAGTACCGCGTGGTTCGCAGGTATATTGAGGAGCTGCCCGATTTTTATTTTACCCGAAGAGTTCCAACAAAAAAAGCTGCAATTGTTCTGCAGAATGAACCTTTTTTACGTTATAAGACCGTTTCACAAAACATCAACTTTAGAGTGGACTATAACGAGGTTAGAATTGACACAAGTTCAGTGCCCCGTATTTTTACATTCACCCGGCCTGAACCTATATCCATTGAGCGTTGGTACGCATCGGATATACCTGCCGTAGAAGAAAAACCGTACCTCTCTTCGATTGAAGATATTCACGGTAAAATGAAATTTCAGATTAATGAATTTGGACTCCCTCGTCAGCGTTTGACAAATACATGGGAATACATTGCTGCACAAATTCGACGAACTTATAATCCCTTTCAGCCAATCAAAACTTATTCGGAATTTGGGGAAATTGGCAGAGACATTGCCGAAAGCTTTGATAATTTGACTGAGATTCAGGATTCGGTATTTCAATATGTGAATCAATCGGTCCAGTACAGTGGATTGCATTCTGTGTTCCCAACAAATTCACTGGTAAATGTGCTGGAAGGGGAGCCTGCCAATCAAGCCGAAATAAATACAGTATTGATGGCGATTTTACGTGGAGCGGGGATTGAAGTCTATCCAATATACATATCGGGGCGTGATTATGGACGTATCAACACCGATTTTTCTTCCCTATTTCAATTTAACAGTATGTTGTTGTACAGTGAAATTGAGGAGGAAAAATACTTTATGGATGCATCATTTCCACAAAGTTATCCCAATTTAATCCCGGTTGAATCTTACACTGATCAAGGTTTAGTATTAGAGGAAGGAGATTTTTATTGGGCAGATATTTCACCGAAAAAAAGCGTGTTTGATTTAAATATAATTGTAGATGCAGATCTTTCAGCTGAAGGACATCTAACCGGAACTTTGACAGCCAATGTTCTGGGATATCCGGCGCGGCAAATTATGCAGGACATCGACAGGGGTGAAAGCTTGAATAACATTGTGAAATCTACATTTTTTGATGTGTATCAAAACGCAACTGTGTCTTCATCAAGCATTAAAAGTGACAATACTGTAAACGGAGAGATAGAAATATCCGGTGAATTTAAAATTGAAAATTATGCGGCTAGCTTTAGGGAAGGACTTGAACTTCGACCAATGATTGTGGGTTATCTGTTCGAAAATCCCTTTGAGGAATCAGACAGAAATGTACCTGTTACCTTGGATGCACCCGAAAAGCTTACCGTTGAATACAATATTTTACTCCCGGCCGGATATGAAGTAGAAGGTGTGGGTGAAGCGCGCTCAAATGAACTTTCCGGTGCCGAATTAACGGAACAATATTTAGCATTGGGTAGAAATTTAAATTATTCTTTTTCGGTAGATATTAGTAATAAAAAGTTTCCTGCAACATCATATAGAGATCTTCGACAGCTTTACCAACGATGGGTAGAACTGAGCAATAATGCCTGGTACATCAAAAATTAAGCTCTATGATACTTGCTATTGAAACATCAACACCGGTTTGTTCTATTGCCCTTGAAGTGGCAGGTGGACGAATTTGGGAGAAGCGAATTGAAGGTCACGGGGTACATTCTGAGCAAACGTTTACGTTTATAGAAGAATTAATGGACCGATCTAATGCTACGATTGAGGAATTAGACGCAGTGCTGTTCAGTGGCGGACCCGGTTCGTACACAGGATTACGAATAGGAGCATCGGCGATAAAAGGACTTTTATTCGGACGTGATGTATCTTTTTACACGTTTCCCACCTTATTCTCTTTTGCAGCCGGAATAAAGATGGATGAAAGAAGCCGTACTATTTTTTCTGTAATTGATGCACGAAGGCAGCATTTGTATATGCAAAAATTTACATGGAATGGAGTAGAGTTGAAGCCTGCCGGAGAACCGAAAGTGGCAGAAGTAACAGAAATTGAAGCTCAATTATCCAAGAGAGACACTGTTATTGGCACAGGTTGGGAAAGATTAGAGATAAAACGAGAGTTAAAAATCACAACGTACGGTACAGAAGGCATTTCGGCTAAGAGTTTGATTAAAGCATGGAATCAGTCATATTTGAAGCCATTTTTTAAAAAAACAGATGCTAAATCATTTGAGCCGAATTATTTAAATATGGCTCAAATAAATAACAGTAACTTGTAGATGATTTAAGATTTTAGCTTCGGTTAAGATTCGTTATTTTTGTCTTCCATTTATGAACTTAAAAACTGAAGATGGCCTGGTTTAAAAGAAAAGATTCGAATATACAGACGGATAAGAAGAAAGACATGCCTGAGGGTGTGTGGGTTAAAGTTCCTACAACCGGTGAAACAATTCACCGTCGTGAACTGGAAGATAACCTATGGGTTGACCCACTAAGTGGCTATCATTTTAAAATTGGCAGTAAACAATACTTTTCTTTCCTTTTTGATAATGGAAAGTTTGAAGAGATAGGGGCAGATATTCTGCCAACGGATCCGTTGGATTTTGAAGATCGGAAAAAATATAAAGACCGATTAAAAGCCACTCAAAAAAAATCAGGTCTTTCTGATGCGTGCCGTGTTGGCGTTGGGAAAATGGAAAAGCAGGATATAGTAATTGCCTGTATGGACTTTTCATTTATTGGCGGAAGTATGGGCTCTGTGGTTGGTGAACGCCTCGGTGTAGCTATTGATGCAGCAAGAGAAAAGAAATTTCCTTTGATTATTATCTCTCAGTCAGGTGGTGCACGAATGATGGAGAGTGTTCTTAGCTTGATGCAGATGGCCAAAACCTCTGCTAAACTTGCTCAGCTTGATAAAGATGGGATTCCGTATATTTCAATGATGACAAACCCAACTACAGGTGGAGTAACGGCCAGTTTTGCTATGCTTGGAGATTTTAATGTATCGGAACCCGGCGCATTAATTGGATTTGCAGGCCCAAGAGTTATTAAGCAAACCATTGGACGTGATCTGCCCGAAGGGTTCCAAACGGCTGAATATTTGTTAGACCATGGATTTTTAGATTTTATCGTTCCCCGACAAAAAATGAAAAAAAGATTAGCTCGGCTTTTGAGAGTAATTCTTCACAAAAATTAGTGCAAAATGCTACCTGTTTCAGTAACTGAAAATAAAATGATCTAAAACAGATCAAGGGAAGATCATCTACTTTTAGATGAAATAATAGATTTAGCAAAGATAGTGGATATAATTCTATATCAGATTAATAGCTTTTAAATAAACAAAACATGCGATTTGCCGACTACGCGAAAATTTATGTTACCGCCGGTAACGGCGGTCAGGGAATGGCACATTTCCGCAGGGAAAAGTATGTTCCAAAGGGAGGGCCTGATGGCGGTGATGGCGGAAAGGGTGGAAATGTTGTTCTTGTAGGGAACGTTCAGCTGAATACTTTACTGGATTTGAGATATAGAAAGTATGTAAAAGCTCAACACGGTAAAGATGGTCATACTGCACGAAAAACAGGTAAAAGTGGAGAAGATGAGTTATTGGAAGTACCTTTGGGCACGGTGGTTTATGATGCCGATACTAAAGAAAGATTGGGTGAAATCACTGATGACGAGCAGCGATTAGTAGTTGCAGAAGGAGGAATTGGAGGATTGGGAAACTGGCATTTCAAGAGTTCAACAAACCAAACTCCTCAACATGCACAGGAAGGTAGAAAGGGCGAAGAACGTGCCGTTGAACTGGAATTAAAACTAATAGCAGACGTGGGATTGGTTGGATTTCCAAATGCAGGTAAAAGTACACTACTATCCGTACTTTCAGAAGCAAGACCAAAAGTAGCTGATTATCCCTTCACTACTCTCGAACCCAATTTAGGAGTAGTCAATTTTTCTGATTACAGAAGTTTTGTAATGGCGGATATTCCGGGCATAATTGAAGATGCGCATGAAGGAAAAGGATTGGGAATTCAATTTTTACGACATATCGAGAGAAATAATCTTCTTCTTTTTCTGGTGGGATGCGATTCTGATATTGAAGCAGAATATTACGCTCTGTTACACGAATTGAAGGAATACAGACCTGATTTACTGGAAAAACCACGTTTGTTGGCTATCACAAAAATGGATCTAAAACAAGATTTTGTATTAGATGAAGAGGTTTTAGTTGAGGATGACATAGAAATTGTAGAGATTTCCTCGGCTACAGGTCATAACATTGACATGTTAAGAGAAAAAATTTGGGAGAAACTACAAACAGTTGGAAATAACGAATCATCATAGAGCATTAATAGCACTTATGCAGGTGCCCAATTTTGGGCCGCCCACGGTACGTAAACTTATTCGAAACTCAAGGGTAAAGGACCCCAACGAAATTTTTGACCTACCACTGCCTGTCTTAGAGAGAATAGAGGGCATGGGAAAAGTCAGGGCAAAAAGTATTGTTGATTTTGATGGGTGGGATGCGGTTGATAAAGTAGTTCGAAGAACGAAAGAAATCGGGGCGAAAATAGTTGGAATTCAAGATCCTGAATACCCTGATTTACTGAAACATATCTATGACCCTCCGATTTTATTTTGGCTTTTAGGTAATTCTAAAGTATTAAATGAACCGGGAATTGCAGTAGTCGGAACTCGAAATCCGGGAAAGTATGGATTGGATCAGGCAAAAGATTGGTGCCGTAAATTAGTAGAAAATCATATCTGTGTTAACAGCGGATTAGCATACGGTATCGATTCGGCGGCACATCATACCGCAGTAAAAAATGGCGGAAAAACGATTGCGGTTCTCGGGTCTGGAATCGACTGGATATATCCAGAGAAAAACAGAAAATTAGCATCGAAAATAGTAGAAACCGGTGGGGCCATCATTACAGAATTTCCACCGGGCACTAAACCCGATGCGGGTAATTTTCCCGCCAGAAATAGAATTGTAAGTGGAATGAGCCATGGGGTACTTGTGGTAGAAAGCGGTGTAAAAGGTGGCAGTATGATTACAGCCCGTTCTGCGCTTGACCAAAATCGTGAGGTTTTTGTTATTCCTCACCCGCTGAACTATATGAAAGGGGAAGGGTGTAATTACCTCATTCGCACAGGACAAGGAAAGTTGGTTCAATCGATGGAAGATATTTTAGCAGAAGTTTCAATTCAGGCAGAGAATAATCAAGAAGTTAGTCTTGGAGAGGCTCAAAAAGAGTGGAGAGAGATGGAACTTGATGAGGAATCGGCACAAATCTGCGAAATGCTTGAACGTAATAAACTTCATATCGATCAGTTAAGTGAGCAAGTGGAGCAGCCTACTTATAAACTAATGCCCGTTTTATTGGATCTGGAAATGAAAGGTGCCATACGACAAAAAGCGGGTAAATATTTCGAATTATGTTAACATCGGGATGAGAATCTCTTATTTTACGCTTATCTAATTCATTACATTTTTTTCATATGTTTAGAGTTCAGGATGTTATTCTTTCAGAAGATATCGCAACCTCCAGGTTTGCGTGCAATATCACTTTGTGTAAAGGTGCTTGTTGTGTAGTGGGGGATGCCGGGGCTCCTGTTTCTAAAGATGAAATTCCAATCCTTAGAAAAGCTTTTAGGGAATTAAAGGGACGTCTCGATCCAAAAGCCGTAAAAATTGCTGAAAAAGAAGGTGTAGTAAAAGGAGACTCTGAAAAAGGCTACGAATTAAATTGTTTGGACAATCAGGAATGTATTTTTGTTCAAAAAGACAAAGATGGAGTAGCAACTTGTGCCATACAAAATGCCTATTACAATGGAGAGTTTAATTGGGAAAAACCAATCAGTTGCCATCTATATCCGGTACGGTTAAAAAAAATTGAAGGCCTTGATTTTGCCAATTTTGAATACATTCCTGATATGTGTTCGGATGGCTGTGACAACGGAGAAAAAACAGGCACTTATCTATCTGATTTTTTAGAAACAGCATTTACCCGAAGATATGGAAAAGAGTGGTTTGATGAGTTTTCGCAATCATGTAACGAAATAAGAGAACAAGCTTGAATATGTTGAAGACGGGTCAAAATCTTAGTCAAAAGCAGAGTCTTCAGCAAAAGCTGTCTCCACAGCAAATTCAGTTTATCAAGCTGTTACAGCTTCCTACACTGGGAATGGAGCAACGGATTAAAGAAGAGATAGAGATGAATCCGGTATTGGAAGAACTGGATCCTGAAGCTAGAGAAGAGACATTACAGGAAAATGAATCTGATTGGGAACTGAAGGATGAAAATGAAATAAATGACGTTGATCCTGTAGATAAAAATGAAGACATCGATTGGGATTCGTTTCTGCACAATACGGAGTATGATGGGAATAGTTATGGCACTAGCGGCGGGGATCAGGAGTGGCGTGATTTACCTAACCCGTACTATGAATCACTGTATGAAAATTTAGAAAAGCAGGTATCTCTAATCGATTTAGATGAAAAAGAGATATTAATCGCAGACCAAATACTGGGTTCACTTGACGAAGACGGATATTTTCGCCGTGAAATAGAAGCAGTTATTGATAATATCGCCTTTAATTACAGTGTATTAGTAGAAGAGAAGGATGTAGAGAATGTTCGTAAAAAAATTCAAAATCTGGAACCAGTTGGAATCGCCTCTAAAGATTTAAGAGATTGTTTGCTTTCACAGCTTAGAAAAATTTCTGAGGGTTCAGAAACAAAGAAGCACGCTATACGAATTGTAGAAAAAGAGTGGAGTTCATTCGAAAAAAAGCATTTCGAAAAACTAAAAAGCAAACTGGGTATTGATGACAATCAGCTGAAGTGTGCTTTTGAGTTGATTAAAAATATGGATCCCAAACCGGGTGCAGTTGCAAATCCGAATGATGATAATCAGCAGTATATAGAACCGGATTTTGAAGTTTTTTATGAACCTTCAGAAAAAGAGGATGAAGATTCTGACGGTGAATTTGTAATAAGGCTCAATCAAAGAAATGTCCCACCTTTGAGGATTTCCCCCGAGTACAAACAGATGTGGGATCAGTTGAAGAAAAAATCCGGGAAAGACTTCGCGAGGGTTTAGGCCCCAGCATTCTGGAGGTCATTAATGAAAGTGGCCACCATAACGTACCCAAGGGCTCGGAAACCCAT
>JBGTFX010000377.1:0-5889 GCA_041747055.1 Balneolaceae bacterium | reverse complement strand
TCCCTAAAGCTCTCTTTTCTTGACCTTTTTTCGGTTTATAAACAAACGTAAATCAGTCGTTTATAAGAGATTAAGTCTCCAACCTCAATTTTGGGTGTTCAAACGGTATGCCAAACTTTTTACAAATATTCACTCTTTGGTTGTAACTCGTAATCTGAAGTGCGAATCTCTTTAAAAGCATTAGGTAAGTTTTTTTCTTGTTAAAACCATTAGGAATGATGAGCCTATCAATTATTAAATTTTCCTAATGGATAGTGCAAATTCTTTTTTTTGGAGAAAATTTTTTATTAAAAAAGAATAGATAGGTACTTAATTACACTCTTTTTTCGCGAACGTGTAATTTTTATTCAGTGATTTATCTAACCTTACATCATTTTTAAATTTATGTAACGGCTATTTCTCTTTTCATAATAATTTCTAAATTAGTTAGCAGATGTTGTGTTAGAAGGCTTGTGTATTTTAAGACATCCATCAAATGGTAAACCAACCGTCAGATGGTTTTAAAGCCTTACAAAGTGAGGCTTCACATATATGGAGACATAGGATGAAAAAAACACTGAAAATTACAGGGGTTATTTTAGCTGCACTTTTAATACTACTCGTTGTATTTGCAACGGCTATCTACATAATCACACAGCAGCATTGGAATACAACATATGAACTGAGTTATGAAACGGTTGAACTTTCAAACGACCCTGCAGCCTTAGAACACGGACGGCATCTACTTACCATTCGTGGATGTTTCGACTGTCATGGAGAGAATCTTGCCGGAAAAATATTTTTGGAAGATCCGGTGGTAGGACGAATTGTTGCTACAAACTTAACAGCGGGTGAAGGTGGGGTAAGCCGTGACTATTCTGACGAAGATTTAGTTAGAGCGATACGAAAAGGAGTACGAAAAGACGGTAAATCTGTACTTTTTATGCCCTCTCATGAATACGCTTTAATGCATCAACGGGACCTGGACGCAATGATTTCTTATATTAGAAATATTGAACCGGTTAACAGCACCCTGCCAGAACACCAAATTAATATTCCAATGAGAGCAATGTATCTTATTGGTGGTGATATTACACTTTTTCCGGCGCGGGTTATTGATCAAGCCTCTCCTATTCCCATTGATGAACCGGCCACTGTTAGGGAAGCAGGACAATATCTATCAACAACATGTATAGGCTGCCACGGCATAAATTTTTCAGGAGGGAAAATTCCCGGTGTGCCACCTAACTGGCCTGATGCTACTAATTTAACTCCGGCTGGTTCTATGGGGAAATGGAGTGAAGCCGATTTTTTTAAGGCGATGAGAGAAGGTATCACACCGGATGGACGTAAACTTCAGAATGAATTTATGCCCTATACCATGGTAGGTCAAATGACTAATGAAGAGATACACGCTCTGTTTGTTTACCTGCAATCAATTGAACCGAGTGAAACCGGAGTTAGAAATTGAATAAAAGGTGGTTTTTATCAAAACCACCTTCTAATTACCTATTAGCCTCAATTCTGTAGAGTCCTCCATCACTTTCATCCGTTAACAGATATAAATTACCATCCGGACCCATCCGTACATCACGGATTCTTCCAATCACTTCGGTTATTAATACTTCATCGTGTACGACTTCGTCATTTTCAATTTCCAGCCTATGTAACTGCTCTTTTAAAAGTGATCCTGCAAAGAGATTTCCCTTCCACTCCTCAATATTTCCATTGTGATAAAAAGCTAACCCTGAAGGCGCCATAGATTCATCCCAAACATGTTTCGGTTCCTCAACTCCCGGCGCGGAATCACCCAACCCAATTTTAGCTTTTGTACTGTACTCCACACCATGAGCAACCATAGGCCATCCATAGTTTTTGCCTTCTTCAACAACATATACAAGGTCGCCGCCATAAGGACCATGATCAATCGCCCATATGGTTCCATTATCAGGACTCATAGCTAACCCTTGATTATTCCTGTGGCCAAATGAATAAATTTCAGGTCGGAAATTGCCCGGTTCCATACCTACAAAAGGATTCTCCTCAACGGCGCCACCATCTTCATGAAGCCGGATTATAGAACCTCCCGGATCTGTGAGGTCCTGCGATGGATATCGAATACCTCGATCACCGATAGAAAACATCAACGTACCATCACCTAAAAAAAGAATTCTTGAACCATAATGTCTTCCCGGTTCTGTTCTGGGAACCTGAGCATACAGCTCTTCCAATTCTTCAAGTGCTGTCCCATCATCGTTTATTTTTGCCCTCGCCAGCGCCGTTCCCGTTCCATAATCTTCATCACCAAAATTGGAATCATCATCACCCGGACTGGAATAAGTGAAATAAATCCAGCCGTTTTCACCATTATCCGGATGAGCAACTACATCCAGCAAACCTCCCTGGTTCCCTCCTTCCGGTGCTGTTTTTTGATCTTCATCCGTATCTATATCCGGCAATCCCTCCAAAGATGTCACCTCGCCATTATCAACCAGTAAAAGTCTGCCGGGACGCTCTGTAATTAGCATTCTTCCATCGTCTAACCAAGTTACCGCCCATGGGTGCTCCAAACCCTCTACCACTTTTACAACTCTGAAATCCGCCATTTCACTGTCGACCGACTCCTCTTCTATCTCCTCCACAACTCGCTGTGCCTCACTTATGGACAACAATCCGAATAGCATCAGACCAAGTGCAATTACTGCTATCGTTAATTTTCTCATGATTATATTATTTGAATTCCGACTCTCTCTTGTCATAATTAAAATAGAAAAGCAGAATCATTGTTCCTTGAAACATGAGTTTTTCAAATAAAAAGATCCGTAAAACTCAAAGCATTACAGCTCAAATTCTACGGATCGATTTTTCATTTTCTCAAGTATTTATGGACAGTTAACATTAGGGTTGTACGGTTCGAACAGCCCGTTGGGGTTATCTTTATACAGCCAAACATGTAAACTGTAGTGATCAACCGGTATTGGCGTTCCTCCAACATCAAATGGGTAATCCCCGAAATGTGGATGGGGCTGGCCTATGTCAATTACAATGTATTCTATACCTGTAAGTTTGTAGTTGCCATTGGCATCAAGTTCGTACAATAACGCCTCCGGTTTGTCAATTTCAAAGAATGGATCTACCAGGTCTTCATTAACCCAGTGATAGCCCATTGCACCTATTGCAGGATTCCCTGAGTCCACACAATGCCCCACATTCGCATTTATATATCCGGCTCTCGTTGCCTGCTGCGTTGAATGGAATCTGGCGGTTGCCCTTTTCACTTCTATGATCAACTCTTTATCTGACTGATTGAAAATCTCATTCATCCCTAATAACTGATCCTCAATTGTCATGCTGGTTTCGCTTTCTGATGGGCTGTTTATCGATTGATTATCCGAACATCCCACATACACTATTGGTAAAATTACTGCAAGCACCAACACTTGGTAAAATCTACCGAATACTGATTGTTTCGTTTTTGATATCATTTCCTCACACCTCTCCCTATTTGTTTTTGTTTAATCTGCTCAAAAGCTACAAAATGTTGTGCGTAAACTTTGAGGTTATAGAAATGTAGAATAGGCAGAGATAAAAATACATCACCTAATCAGGTGATTTCATGCCAGGATATTCTCATACAGAGCTTTTGCAACAGCACTTCCACAATTAGTCACTTTCAACTTTTGGTAAAGATTTTTTATATGACTTCCCACGGTATTACAGGAAATAAATAATTTCTTAGCGATCTCTTTTCTTGTAAACCCCTCAACTATCAGAGCCAACACTTCCTTCTCTCTATTTGTCAGGTCGTATATTTCAGCACCTGAACCCTGTTCATGTATGCTGTTTATTTTTGATCCTATTTTGATGTTTGATGTATTCGAAATAATCTTTTGAAGTGCATGAGAAATATCACTCATAAATCGGGGATCTGAAGAGGATTCACTTAACGAGATACTGTTTGGCAGATCGCAACTCGGTACCGTACTAATCTGTACGATTTTCACGTTGGCTTGCCCGTCGATTACAAAAACTCCTATAATTGAATGATCAATTTTTTTTGACGGCGGCTTCTCCATGACTCTAATTTTTACTCTTCTTAATTTCTTAAAAATAACGAAAGGATCGAATAGATTCAGATAAATACTTACAACTTTCCGGCTTTATAAGTTTTTTTGGCTACAGCTTCATCTAAATGAAGGGAACAATTTTTATTAATTAAACTCCAAAAACTAGAGAGATAACGCTAATTACGTTGCGTAAATAAACAGAGAGACAGTGAACAAGAAGAAAGATACAGTAGACGAGAGCAAATCAATCTCATCTCCTAAAGAAATTCCCTTTTCCGGCTGGAAGAAAATCCTTTCGCGTGTATTTGGCCGCCTCATGGGAAATCTGATTTATATTGTATCCGCAGGCGTCGCATTCTATGCGTTCATTGCCATCTTTCCCGCCATTATTGCCCTCATTTCAATTTACGGCCTCGCAGTGGACCCACAAATGGCTCAAGAACAAATTCAGAATTTGGCCACAATGATGCCTCAAGAGGCATACTCTATTATTGAAACACAGATTCAGAATTTGGTAAGAACCACAAGTACGGCTTTAGGTTGGGGTACGATATTGGGTATTTTGATAAGTCTCTGGTTTGCAAACAACGGAACGAAATCCATTTTTACCGGACTTGATTATGCCTATGACACCGTAAGTGAACGTAGCTTTTTAAAGCATAATGCAATGACACTTTTGTTCACCCTTTGCGGAATCATCTTGCTTATCATCAGTATGGGTTTCATAGTTGTATTCCCGGCAGTTGTGCAAATTATTGGCCTTCCGGGTGATATTGAAAGTTTGATTAGTTGGCTTCGATGGCCTTTACTTGCAATAATTGTGGTGGCAGCTATTTGTTGGATATATGTGTATGCACCGGATAGAGAGACACCCAAATTCAAATGGGTTGTACTTGGTGCAGTAATAGCCACTCTTTTGTGGCTACTCGCCTCATGGGGGTTTTCTTTTTATGTTAGCAATTTTACTGATTACAGTGAGATGTATGGCTCTATTGCAGCGGTAGTGATTTTAATGTTTTGGTTGTTTATCTCCAGCTTAAGTCTACTTATAGGAGGTGAATTAAACTCCGCAACCGAGGCATATGTAAAAGGCGAACTTGAATAGGTCAGACCTCTAAGGTTTTGTGAAACCTTGGAGGTCTCTTGCTTTAAAAAAAGAATTTTTGGACAACCTTTAAGAGTGAGTAAATTAATTATTCTTAATACTCATTAATTACACTAAATGTCTGCCTACACAACAACTATTATCTGGAAACGCGGTGATCAACCCTTCGTAGACAACAAATATAAACGGGCTCATAGTTGGAGGTTTGATAGTGGTATAACCATTAAAGCTTCATCCTCACCAAGTATAGTACCCGCCCCATTTTCCGATCCATCAGCCGTTGATCCTGAAGAGGCATTTGTCGCCTCCATTTCCAGCTGCCACATGCTTTGGTTTCTATTCATAGCTGCCGAGAGGGGAATAGTTGTGGATTACTACACAGACAACGCTGAAGGTATTTTGGCAAAAGATGAAAGCGGAAAGCTTTCTATCACAAAAGTAACTTTACGTCCACATATAGTTTATGATAAATCCTCTTTACCTGGGAAAGAAATTAATGCTAAAATACATAAGCAGGCTCATGAAAAATGTTTTATTGCAAACTCTGTAAAAACAGTAATTGAAGTGGAATCTACAATTGAATAGAGAAAAATAACAGAACACAAAAGCCTGCAGATGGGAAAATGACAGGCTCCTGCATTCTGTTTTAAAAATTAGATTAGGTATCAACTGTTTTTTGAACCGATTTGATTTTACGAATCCATCGCTGAGTGATTAAAGTTTCATCACCGAACGTGT
>JBGTFX010000376.1:0-13845 GCA_041747055.1 Balneolaceae bacterium | reverse complement strand
TGCCGGCATTCCCGGCTTTACCCCTGTCAGTACCGTAGGCTCGTGGAAAGCGTTGTCCTGTTTTCCGCCGGTTTCAATTTTTGCTCCCTGTTCAACCGACTTTTGAAGCTGTTTGTGGAGTTCGTCCGCAAGGTCTTTCCGGGCAAGCGGACCGATTTCTGTAGATTCATCTGAAGGTTCTCCTTTCTTGATGGCCTTCACTCCATCGATAAAAGCAGGCAGGAATTTATCGTATGCGTCCCCAACAAGAATAAACCGCTTTGCCGCGATACAACTTTGACCACTGTTCATCATCCGGGCTGTAATGCCTGTTTTTACAGCCTGATCGATGTCGGCATCTTCCAGCACGATAAAGGCATTGTTGCCGCCCAGCTCCAAAACCGACTTCTTCAGGTATTTTCCGGCCAGTTCCCCGACCGATTTTCCGGCCCTTTCGCTTCCGGTAAGGGTCACCGCTTTTACGACATCATTTGAAATAATGCTTTCTGTTTTATCATGATGAATAAATAGGTTTTGAAAAACGCCATCCGGAAACCCGGCCTCCAGAAGTATCTCTTCAATGTGTGTAGCGCATCCAAATACGTTGGAAGCGTGTTTCAGCAGCCCCGTATTCCCGGCAGCAAGGGTAGGGGCGGCAAAACGAAATACTTGCCAGTAAGGGAAATTCCACGGCATAATGGCCAGCACCGTTCCAATCGGATCATGGCTTACAAAACTCTCTGATGCGTCTGTTTCGATAATCTCATCTGCCAGAAAGCGTTCTGCGTTTTCTGCATAAAATTCGCATACCCAAGCGCATTTGTTAATTTCACCTTTTGCCTCACTGATCGGCTTGCCCATTTCAAGTGTCATGGTCAAAGCATATTCCTCAACATTCTTTCGAAGCAAACCGGCTGCGTTCACCAGTAAATTGCATCGCTCTTTAATGGGCACATCTCTCCACGATTCAAACGCCACTCTCGATTTCTCAAGAATTGCATTTACTTGCTTTTGAGTATGCTCTTTGTAAGTAGCTACTTCTTTACCGTTGTAAGGATTGATACTTTTGAATTCCATGAATATTATTGGTTTTAAAGGGTTGTTTTAATCAATAGTAGTTTTGTTTCCCGGCTTATGGGTCGGGAAAAGAAAGTCCCCTTCTTAGGGGGACACTCCTAAAAAATCTATACCATCATTACGGATCACAGATTCCACTCAAATATTTACCAAAGATCAATTTATGAAGGATTCAGTCTGTTTGGATATTTTAATAGTCACCTGCTGTTCATTGAACTCTTCAAAAGATTGATTTAGCTCTTTTCCTTTCCAGAAAAGCTTCGCCTTACCTGTCTTGGGAAACCATGCGGCACTGTATAGAGTACCGAACGATTTCTTAACATCAAACTGGTGCAGAGGTGGCTGCAAAAATTTTTTGAAGATGGAGTCCAGATCCATTTTTTCATCATTCAGATATTCTTCCGCGGCCTTCTGCCGTTCAATGGTTTGGGTTTGCCTGGCATATTCAGGCCACTCAATATCTTCCTGATGATTGGTACATGCTCTTTTTGTGATTATTCCCGGTTTACGGTCGGGACCCAGAAACAGAGTTGCATGCTTGCCATTCCGGTCCATCAGCATAACATTGTAGGCCATATGAACCGGGACTCGCTCTAACACTTTTATAGCGTCACCTACATTTTCGCAGGTTTCGAGCAGATAACGAATCACCAGGGGAATGCCAAACCCTTCACCCACCACATTGCGTCCGCCAAAGTTTAGTGATGCACACAGTCCGTTGGCATTCATGCCGTCCAGCAGACCCCAGTTGCAATCACTGACGCCCATTACCGGCTGCAGCCAGTTGCTTTTTAGCATTACACCTTCAAACCATTTGGGGTTATAATCGTAATTTCGGATCAGTGCCGGCCTATTTTTAGTCCAGGCAACCTGGGTGCATCCGCTCATAAATGTGGGTGGGTTCCACATGGAAAGATACCGAGAGGCTATATCGCCGCCTCCCGAAAGCTCACAGATCTGTTCGTAAAGCTCCACCAGTTCCGGCATATACTCGTCTAGTGCGTCTTTACAGCTCAGGTATCCCGGCCTTGCGGTAAACCCCTCCTGAAGATACCAGGAGCGGTAGTAAGGCCAGGTTCTGTTAAATACCTTTACCCATTTTTCTCCGGGTTTGTCTTCCTCGATACATTTGATCTTAATTAGCATAATACTAATGTACTATATTGTAAGCGTAATCTACGTTCAATAGATGGATATCTACTTTCATAAAACCCTTGGTGGGTTACAAATACTACATCATTTTAAACCCTGCAATTTCAGCGATTTTCTCCTTTTCAGCTTCTGTACTCGCTGGTTCTGTGGTTTTATATTGATCCTGTATGGCCGTGATCCAATCTTTTGCCCGTTTGGTGAGTTTAAAATCATCCGTCATCAAACGCCCTCTCATTACCAAAATGCCAACATCGGCACCTTCGTAGAGATAATCTCCTTCACCGGTAATTCGAAGGAAAAATGCCTCGTTTTCTTTTTCCACGGCGCGACGATGAGTGTCCATCCTGTCATATTTGATAGTACCGTCTTTCTGCTTTTTCCAGATACCGGATGGTGGTGCTTCTGTAATATATTCCACCGTATCTTCGGTATGCTTAATCACAAGCTGGCTCCAATCGTCGATATTTTCGGGCTTAGCCCATCGATCATTGATCGACTTTACGTTCAGTTCGTAAGGAGTGTCCATCCACTCTAAGAGGTGAAAGAGAAATAGAGGAGCATCCGCAAGGGCAAATACAGCGTGATTGGTTATGGAACTCGCCCCGGTAATCCTTGGGTTCAACTCTCCGAGATAGACCTGACCATTATCCTGGTCAATCAAAAAATCGAGCTCAAAATACCCTTTGTAGCCTTCTTCTCGGAGTTGGTTGCCAAACAACCGTGTATATTCGCGGGCTTTCCGGCGTATAGATCGGGTAAAAACATTAGCATGAATTTCGTTGCCGCACCAGCCGCCTTTGTAGGGTGTCAGTTCCGGAAAACCTACAAGCTCTGTCATCAGTGGCGCAACGATCGTGCCGTGCCGTGTAACACACGCCTCAATCGCGGCTCCCCGGCAGTTGATGCGTTTCATGATTTTTACTTCCTTTTCCTTGATAATCTCTTCTTCGTGCTTCTTAAATTCCTCTTCATTAGAAATGAAAAAGGTGGTGTGTCCGGAATCACCAAAAGGAGTTTGAATCACGAGGTCATTCCCCAGCTTTTTTGACACTTCCCGCATGTGATCATAATTCTTAACGTTTGATAATACATACGGAACACAGGCAACACCGGCTTTTTCGGCAATCCGGTTGGTGTTCACTTTGTTATCCATAAACGTCCGCATTTTTGCCGGCGGAAAGCAGACCTCCAGACCATTCTTTTTGGCCAGCTTTTCAGTTTTTTCATCAAACATCAAAAACATCACTTTTCCGGCTTTTCCGTTGTTCTTTCGGCTCTTTATGTAATCCACAACTTCTTTATGCTCGAGAAGGTAATTGTTGATATCCTCAATACTTTCGAACTCATTATGAGGCACCTCTTCTTCCGGGGAGAACATATTGGGATGCAACCCGTCAAAGCACTCTATGTAGCAAATGAACTTGAAACTTTTGATCCATTCATCGGCTCCAAGCAGATTGAAATTTGTGGCGCTGATAAAATAGATGGGCATTTCGTTTCGGTGAAAAAACCGTCGAATATCGGATAATCCTTTAAGTGGCTTTACTTCTTTTTTTGAGTCTGTCATGGTGACTTTTTTTGATTGTGATTTTTACAGGCGATTTATGCAGTGGTTTCGGAGATTGTATCTTTTATAGCGACTCTGCCAAGAACCTATCGGACTCTGGCAGGTCTTTTAATTCGGGTTTGAATACATCATCTGTCAGCCTCCGGCACTGTTTCATCACGGGCGGGTTTTTTTTCCTGAGTATTAAGTACTTCTTCGGTGAATACTTTCAGGCCGAGTTCCGGACGGTACCCATGAATCTCTTTTACATCAAGGGCAAGCAGGAATTCGATGATCTCTTCGCTAATCACCTGCCCGGGAACTAGTACCGGAAACCCCGGGGGATAGGGGATCACGAAAGTTGTTGATACCAACTCTCGACCACCCTTTATCACATCTAAACAATCATCGAGGTGAATATATTCACAGTTATCCGACTTGTAAGAAAGAAAGTAGGCCTGACGGATATCGCCACCCGGTACGCCCGCTACGGCCTGGAATGAGGAATGAAACCGGCTGAAATCGGGCAGTGGCGGTACATCTTCCATAAGCGATTTTATTCGTTTCTGAAGAATCTCTGACTCTTTTTTGTTCAGAGCCGGGTACTCCTCATCTAGTTTTTCAGCAATCTGCAGCAGGGTGTTCACCAAATAGGCCACGCTTCCGCGTGTAGTTCCGATACTGGTCATAAACAGAATAGAGTTCCGTGAGGTTTTATTAATCTGAATGTTATACTGATCCATCAGGTAATCATTCTTGAAGGTGTCTCCGTCAATACCGGAAAGGCCAACAGCAAGTGTGATTTTGGTAGGATCGAGCACAAATTCATCGTGCTCCCACGCATCTTCCATACGGTTCCAGCCGTGGTCGTCGGTATAATATTCATCCAGGCCGGACTTCCTGTATTGATCGGGAATAAAATCCCTGACGGTAAGCACCCGAAAATATTTATGTAGCAGCGGATGATCGTGTATTTTGGCTCGTATCGACATCGCAAGCTCAATACTTTTTTCCACCATCTCATATCCTTCAAACTGCACTTGTCGCCGCCCTGCATCCATCGATGCCAGAATTTGGTAGTTTGGAGAGGTGGAGGTGTGGGTCATGTAGGCCTCCTGAAAGCTGTCGCACACCAGACGCCTGTATTCTTCATCCCAGATGTGGATCATGGATCCCTGGCGAAAGCTTGATAATGTTTTATGAGTGCTTTGAGTTGAATACACACGAATTTTTACTTTGTCCGGGTCCGGCATCAAAGGCAGTTCACCTTCAGACAGAGATTCAATATGATTTTTGTACTTTTCGCGATATCCTTGCGATCGGTATTTATTGCATAGCTTGTTTGCCACAAACATACCGGTACGCTGTTTATAAGTGTAGGTAAATCCGGCAAAAGCAAACCACGCCTCATCCCACAAAAAGATGATATCCGGTTTGATGGCAAGAACCTCCTCCATCACTCTTTCCACATTATAGACTAGTCCGTCAAAGGTGCAGTTAGTTAGGAGCAGCATCTTCACTTTATCAAGCCTGCCGGCTTTTTTCAATTCGAGTAGTGTGTGTTTAATCTCCTCCAGCGGAACAGCGCCATACATGCTGTATTTTTCAATTGGGTAGGAATCAAGATAAACCGGAAGTGCGCCGGCAAGTACCAGACCGTAATGATGCGATTTATGGCAGTCGCGGTCAATCAGCACCAGATCTCCCGGTTCAACCAGCGCCTGTTGTACAATTTTGTTGGAGGTGGATGTGCCGTTGGTAACAAAAAAGGTCTGTTTGGACCCATATGCATTAGATGCCATCTCCTGTGCTTTTTTCAGCGAGCCGGTTGGCTGAAGGAGCGAATCGAGTCCGCCTGTTGTGGATGATGTCTCAGCGAGGCAGAGATTACGGCCATAAAACTGGCCAAAGTCTCGGATCCATCGTGATTTGAAAACAGAATTCCCACGGGATATAGGCATAGCATGAAAAACCCCGACAGGTTTTTGGCTGTACTCTTTCAGAGCCGTGTAAAAGGGGGTTTTGTACCTTTCACGTATTCCCCTGAGAATTGCCAGGTGAAGCTCCTGAATATCATCTTTTCGATAGAAGATTCTTCGGAAATTTTTCACAGTTGAATCTTTAAGCTGCAAAAGGGCAGTATCGGTTACGTAATAAATATCCAGCTCAGGTCGGAACTGCTTTATTATTTCACCCAATACCGGTCCCAGGTCCTCTTCGGAAATAGTTGAAAAATCAAGATCATGGATGTATCCCAGAAATGGTTCAAGGAGCGATTTAATATTTTCTGAAGCGTATGGAGGCGCATATCGAATAACAACAGCCTGAATATTATAGTTTAGCAGCAGGGCGATGAGCGCATCCTGGAAAGAACGCTGCACGAGAGCATCGTACGAAAGTTGTTCATCATCTTCGCTAAGTTCGGCCATTTTTATTCTCATTGCCTCTTCTTCATGGCGTGATAGGTTATCCACAAAGAGTACTTCAAAATGATTCTTATTATTACCTTGGCTGTTCTGATTAGAAGTTCCGTTGCTGGAATTCTCTTCTTCGGGATCATCCTTTATCAGGCGAGGGTTGCTACGAAATGATTCACTAACAAGCTGTCGAACTAGCTCGTTAATCCTTGCAGAAGCTGTATAAAATTCTCCGTTTTTAACGAGCTCCTGTAGTTTTTTAACTCTCCTTTTACCCGGAAAAGAGTAATACTGTTCAATAATGGCAAGGTCATTGAGGAGTTCTGATACACTCTTATTGTTCTCAGTTTCAGCATTTCCTCTCTCTTTTTTTTGATGAAAATCGAGTTTAAACCGAAGTCGATTCCATAAATCGATTCGTAGTTGGGCAACATTAAAATGATGGGTGCTGCTCTTTTTATCGGCTTTCATAAGTTTTCGGTTTTGTTAAAGGATAACTGCGTCTACATCAAAATGAATTATTATTAGATATTTGGTTTTAAAAGTGTGATTCGGCTTACAAAAATATGGATGTAATAGCCCCCTTGGAAAAAAGGGAACAGGGAGATGTTTATCTGATAAATGTATAATCCGTAAAACACCCCACTAAATCTCTCCGCCAACCGGAGTAAGACTTATATCCTATTTATTCATCCGTTTCCAGATTCCGTTTATATTCTGTACCGAGTTCATTTGTCTCAAGATTTTTTTCCTGCATTTTCAGTTTTGCCAATTCATCCATTCGATTCGGTTTAATTAACGGTCCGAGCGAGTCGAGGTAGGAGCGATCAGCACCTTCCCTGTAAATTGTAAAATCTCCTATGTGATCCCGAAAGCTTTTTAATGGCTGACCCAATCGCAGTACCCCCAATTCACGGCTACGTTTCACCTTTTCCATGTTAACTTCAATCGGAATAAACTCTTCAGTAGAGTTGGCCTGATAAAGAATTCGACCATCCGGACCACAGACAATAGAACGTCCACTGCCCCCTGATTCCAGTCCATTGATATCAAAGAAGTAGCATTGATTTGTGGCGGCTGATGCCCTTGCGATAGAGAGTTCAATCTCTCTGTCAATAGTGCCAGTTAGTGTGGGATGGAGAATTACCTCAGCGCCCATTACGCTCAGGGTACGAATTGTTTCAGGAAACCACATATCGTAGCAAATAGAAACACCAAATTTTCCAACATCAGGAACGTCAAATACACAAAATTCACTTCCAGGCTTAATTCCCACCTCATATGGATAAAATGGAAACATTTTGCTGTACCGGGTTACCACCTCTCCATCCGGATTGTAAACAGTTGCTGTATTGTAAACATTACCTTCTCTTTTTTCAAAGATAGATCCAGGGAGGAGCCAAATTCCGTGTTTTTGGGCCATTCTCTTCATTTCAAGTTCGAAAGGGCCGTTAATTTCCTGTGCGGTATGAATGAGAGGACCGTAAGCACAGAGTTCACTGAACACCACCATTTCTACCCAGGGATAGAGATTCATGAGAATATCCAGTTTCACCTTCATCATCTCTACGTTTGACTGGGTGGCATACACCTTCATTTGAACACCGGCAATAGCAAATGGCTTCATGACTCTACTCCGCAGGCTTTCATTGTTTCTTCTTCTAAGATGCTTAAGCCCTGGTCGAGTTGCTGTTCGGTAATTACCAGCGGTGATAGAATTCGTAGAACATTTTTGTGCGTTCCTGCACTTAATAAAACAAGTCCACGCTCTGCACAGGCTTTTACGATTTTGCCCGTCAGTTCGCCATCGGGTTGCCGAGGGTCTCCGTTTTTAACAAACTCAACCGCAAGAAAAGCTCCGAGCCCTCTAACATCTCCTATCTGCGGACATTTTCCCTGTAGTTTTTCAAGTCTATTCCGAGTGTATTTGCCCACCTCAACGCCTTTTTTATTCAGGTTAATCTCCTCCATGTAGGAAATGGTAGCCAGGGCTGCTGCACAGCATACCGGATTTCCGATATAAGTTCCGCCGATGGTCCCGGGCGCAGCAGCATCCATTACGTCAGCTTTCCCCAAAATAGCGGCAATTGGCATCCCCGATCCTAATGATTTTGCATAGGTGGAAATATCGGGCGTGACTCCATAATTTTGCCAGCTGGCCCAGTTTCCGGTTCGCCCGAATCCGCTTTGTACTTCATCAAAGATTAGCATGATACCATGATCGTCACAGAACTTTCGCAATCCTTGTAGGTATTTTTCAGGGGCCGGGTTGATGCCGCCTTCTCCCTGTACGGGCTCTATAATTATGGCTGCTACGTTGCCCGGATCCACCATGTTCCGCATGCTTTCGTTCAGACGCTTCAATTCCCACTCCACAAATTGATCCATATCTCCCTTTCGATTGTACCGATAGTAGTTTGGAAAAGACAGGCGATACACTTCCGGCGCAAATGGTCCGCAGTTTATTTTGTAGTCAATTTTACTGGTAAGGGTCATGGCCATCATAGTTCGGCCATGAAAAGCGCCTGTATAACATATTATAGCTTGCCGATTAGTGGCCTGACGCGCAATTTTAATGGCATTTTCTACCGCCTCTGCACCTGTACTCACAAGCATTGCTTTAGTCCTTTCCCCGTGTGGTAGAATTTCAGCCAACTTTTCACAAAGCTCGATGTAAGGCTCATATGTAACCACATTAAAGCTGGTGTGAATGTATTTCGCCGCCTGATCCTGGATTGCTTTGACCACAGAATCCGGACAGTGACCGGCGTTGACTACCCCAATACCACCGGCAAAATCGATCCATTCCTTGCCGTCTGAATCAATAATTGTAGCCCCTTTTGCCGACTTCACTGTGGCAGTGTTAAAAACTCCAACCCCGTTGGCTACAACAGCTTTTCTCCGGTCAAGAAGCTTCTCAGAATTGCTTTTTAAAAATTTCATCATATATATTTTATGTGCTTAGCATTAAATTTTTCTCTGAGAAAATCTGTCAATCTTTTCTATTTAGTTATTTTCCATGAAGTTTTATTTACGAAAATAACGATAAATTTGCTATAGAAGAATTTTAAAAAGACTAAACTAACGGTTCAACAATTGTGCTGCAGGCACAAAAAAGCAACCTAAATTTGGTGCCTCTATATCAAGAAAAAAACGGGACTCAATAATAAAGTTCCAAATACCTAGTGCAAGTAGTAGTATCAGAACGATTTAAAAATTTTCATTTTGGTAATTTTAAATAAAGACTTAAAATTTGATTTCAACGCAGCTTCGAATCATTATCAAGGCAGAAGTAACTGAGATTAACTTTTTCATCCTGTGTGGCAAAAGCTGACTTAAAGCCTTGTATAGTCTCAATGTTTTTGACATACCAATTTCCATAATTTTTCTCAGTCGGGAAGTCCCAAAGTACTTTTCCATTACGGTTAATAACATTAAAATCCTTCAATGGTATACTTAGTCCCTTTCCGATCCCTTTAATCAGAGATTCTTTTTTAGTCCAGATTTCAAAAAACGCTTCGACTCTTTCATCTTTGGTACAATTCATCATTTTTTGTAATTCAATTTCAGAGAAGTGACTTTTAGCAATTTTATTTATATCAACTGTAGGGTCAATTTTCTCGATATCTACTCCGATTGGTGATTTTGAAAAGCCCAGAAGTAATTGGTTGTCGGAGTGAGAGATATTAAAAAAAAGATTCAACTTCCTTTCACCTCACCACTTGATTCATAGACATGCGTCTCTGAGGCTGGGAGATAAATATTTCTCATATCATCCAGCTTGGATTCCCAGAACGCACCATCAACAAAGTCGTGTGCTTTAACCGAAGATTCCAGCCAAATACTCAAAACACTATCCATATCTGAAGTAATAAATTCACGTATCATTTCCGATTCTCATAACGGTTTGGCGGCTAAACGGCGGGACTTGTAACTGTCCATTGCCCGAAAACCAAAATCCGTCCGTTGAGCCGCTGGTTAAATTGGCGAATTTACGGGGCAAACATCTCCTGCAACGTGTTCAATACTTTTTCTTCAGCTGTTGAACTGATTGAACCAAGATTTTTGATCAAACGGCTTTTATCTACTGTACGAATTTGATCTAAAACTATCTGCCCTTTTTTGCCCTGAAATGTAGTAGTGACCCGGGTTGGGTAATTTTTGATTGTAGAAGTCATCGGTGCGATGATTACGGTTCTGATATGCTTATTCATTTCATTGGGTGAAATGACTACGCAGGGACGCGTTTTTCTGATTTCAGAACCTTTTGTCGGATCAAGCGAAATCAGATGAACTTCATTTCTTCGTACCGGATGTCTATCTACCATGTCCACTCAGATTCATCCCAATCGGTTGGCAGTTCAACCTCTTCTTGATCAAATAAAGAATCTTCACCTTGCTCTGCCATTTTTTCGAAAGACGCTTCCCAATCCTTTCTGGTTGTTTCAGCAGAGCGAAGAACAATTTCGTTGTCTCTAAGGATCATCTCGATTTCTTCAGTTATTCCACTTTCTTCAATCAGAGGTTTTGGAATTCGAACCCCCTGAGAATTCCCAATACGAATTATTTTTGTTTTCATGGCTTCGATCGTTATATAAATTGATCTTCTAATATAATTACAATGTACTTACATTTCAACGAAAGAAGAGAACTTTTATTGAGCCACTTAACGGTCTGGCATTTAAGCGGTTTTGCCATTTCAAGCACATAAAGTGGCGAAATCTCAGAATTTATACAAGTCTTGAAATATATAAAAAAGGAAAGCTGGCAAAATCCGCTTGAAATGCTTGTGTGTGTCCGGCATGGGTGCCTTTGGTTTGCATTAATGTAAGCCAATAATCTTGAGGGTGAAAGTCCCTTATGGGTCCCGCTGGAGAGCGGGAAACCATTAGCAAGTCGCAAGGGCGTTGCGGGTAACCGCAAGCCTGAAGGAAGCGAAACTGTCCCGCAAGTGCGGGAGTACTGACGAACAGGAACCGTATACGAGGCGTAGTGAGCTGGATGAGCAAGCACATCATTGTGATGTCCAGAACGCCGAAAGGTGAATGCTCGCTGCGTAGATACGGCAGGCATCGGAGGAAAGAAGGCACTCTTACCCGGGGAGATCCCACGCCTGTGGTGTGGGAAGTCAGCCGACGTCATAGTAGTCCCAACTGGCTGGTTGGGATGAAGGACGGAATGTTACCAGACATCCGATGGAGGCCAGAGTTCGGGCTCACCAAGGATAGATTTCTTTGAGCCCGGATAGCTGCCACTAAAAGATGCCGCCTGAATAAACCAACGATGATAGAACACGTAATACAACAACGGAATCAAACAGAGCCTACCAAAAGGTCTGCGCTAATAAAGGAGCAGGCGGGGTAGGCGGGATGGAAATATCCCAACTCAACTCCTACCTGCAAACTCACGACCGGGCATTGGTAGCCCGTATCCGCAATGGAAGCTATCAGCCCAGCCCAATCAATGGCGTGGAAATACCCAAGTCCAACGGCAAAACGAGGATGCTCGGCATCCCGACGCTGACCGACCGGGTTATCCAGCAAGCCCTGCATCAGGTACTTGAGCCTGTATTTGAGCCGGGCTTTCAGCGGCATAGTTACGGATTCCGCCCTAACTGCAACGCCCAGCAGGCCGTGCAACAAGCCCAACGGAACATCAATGAAGGCTATCAGCATGTGATAGACATTGATCTGAAGTCATTCTTCGATCAGGTCGACCATGCCATACTGCTGGAACTGACTCGCCGAAAGGTAACGTGCCGGCTGACGATGAAGCTGTTGCGGAAGTTCCTGCGCGCCCCGATGCACATCAAAGGAAAGCTGCACAAACGCAGAAAGGGAGTGCCGCAAGGTTCTCCTTTAAGTCCGCTGCTGTCCAATATCCGAACTTGACAGGGAGCTGGAAAAGCGCGGACATCGCTATGTGCGATACGCCAACGATTTTAGCATCTACGTGCGCAGCAAGAAAGCCGCCCGACGGGTGGGTAATAGTATCTACGTCTTTCTAAAAGACGTACTGCGCCTTCCCATTAACCGGCAGAAAAGCGGGATTCGCCGCCCCTTAACATTCGACATACTGGGCTACCATTTTGTCCCGGTAATCAAAAAGGGGGCCAGAGGTAAATACCAACTGGTGGTGAGTGCGAAAAGCTGGAAAGCCTTCAAGCGGAAGCTTAGAGAGCTGACCCGCAAAACCATTCCCATGAGTTTTGACCAAAGAGTCCAGCGGCTAAACCGCCTTATAAGAGGCTGGTTGAACTACTTCAAACTGGCCAACATCCACGGCAAATTAAAAGCCATGGACAGTTGGTTGAGAAAACGGCTGCGGTACTGCATTTGGCACCACTGGAAACGCCCGGAACGCAAACGGAAGAACCTGATGCGTCTGGGAGTAAATCCGGGAGATGCATATGCATGGAGTCGGACACAGGTGGGAGGCTGGCGAGTAGCTCAAAGCCCCATCCTGAAAACGACCATCACCTTAGCCAGAATGAAGCAAAGGGGCTATATCACAATGTTGGAACTCTATCACCAGATCAGGTCAAGGTAACAAACCGCCGTATACGCGATCCGTACGTACGGTGGTGTGAGAGGCGCACCGTGAGCTTATTGCTCACGGCCGTCTACTCGATTGTGCGGTAGTTTTTCTTTAGAAAGTATGCTGAATTGAATAGAGTTTGTTCATTTGCTGTTTCATTACTTTGTCAGGCGTCAATTTAATAATAGCTTTCATTATCAATTGTCCAAAACCACTATGAGCCATTTGTCCAAACCTCCAAGAGTTATTTACCACATAGTCAATTTTTTCTCGTCTGGTTGATTCGAATAAATCTAAGGTCTGATCAATTTGATTTTTTTTGGCCAAAATATTTGCCAGATAATAAGCATCTTCTATTCCCTGCCCTGCTCCTTGTCCCATATTTGGGGTAGATGCGTGTGCTGCATCACCCACCAAAACCACTTTGTCTTTATGCCATCTATCTAACCTTCTGAGGTCTGAAATGTCACTTCTGATGATTTTCTCCGAGTTGGTTTGGTCAATGATTTTTAGAACTAAAGGATGGAAACTTTTATAAAACTGTTGTAATTCAGATTTAATTGTTTCGGTATTGTCAGTTTCATTTTGTTTGGCATTGATTACTGCAAACCAATAAACCTGATTTTCTGTTATTTGAGAAAATCCAAATCGTATCTTTTTTCCCCAACTTTCAATGCCTGTGTTTTGAAATTCTTTTGGAAGAATAATGTCAGAAATGCCTCTCCAACAAGTTTGACCTGAAAATCTTTTTGGAATATTTGAAAATATACTTCCTCTAACTTTTGAGTTTATTCCATCGGCACCTATGAGCAAATCAGTTACTATTTCCTTATCGCCAACAAAAATCTTCACTTGATTTTCACTATACTCTAATGAAATGAATTCGTATCCTAGTTTAACAGTATCTTTAGGTAAGGCTTCATATAGTATCTTTTGTAGAGTTGCTCTGTGTATAGCTACAATTTTATTGCCTTTTTCGTCTTGGACTACCTCCTGTGCAGTTTTTTTAAAGGGCACTAATTGTGAGTTTGTAATATCTACTTGGTCTAACAGCGTACCATTCTCTCTGACGAGTGCACCCAACCCTAACCAATCTAAAACTTTTAGTGCGTTGGGTTGCATCCAAATACCTGCTCC
>JBGTFX010000375.1:0-15355 GCA_041747055.1 Balneolaceae bacterium | reverse complement strand
GAAAAGACCTCCCTGAGGAAGGCCTCTTAAAATAGCTTAAATTGTAGAAAGAGCTTTTAAATAACTCTGTGCAACTCGGCTGTATGCACCATTTAAATCATAAGCTCTTGCAAATGCTTCTTTCGCATTATCAATTTCATTGAGCTGGAAATAAGTATTACCTAAATACCAATAGGCTCGCTCTTCTATTATCGATTCATTTATATCCAAAGAAATAGATAATTTAAAACGTTCAATAGCCTCAGAATATCTTCCACTATTATAAAGAATAGAGCCGGCTGTGATCATTAACTCGGCTTTTTCAGCATCCGTTGAAGCCTCATTAATCTGCTGATCCAACATTTCCAGAGCTTCTTCAATATTACCCTCATTTGCAGCGGTGATTGCCGATCTCAAATTATTCAACTCTTCCATTTCAGTTGCAGAACCATCTGCTGAACGATAGTAATCAAGCTCAATTGCAGCGATTGGCTGAATAGATTCAGTCGGTTGAACTGATAAATTAAACACCACTACAGATCCAATAATCAAAAGTATCGCGGCGGCTGTTGAAATCCACTTTGCAGAAGGTGTGAAATTTAATATTCTGGTTCTATTCTGACTTTTCTCATTGATGATTTTATTCAAAGTAGCAGCACTTTTCAGATAATCTAAATAATAGTCATCTTCAATAAGTTCAGCCCATAATGCATCAATCTCTTCATCAGATAATTTTTCTTGAATATAGTCGTCTATTGTTTGTTCTATATCTTCTCGGATGTTACTCTCAATCATACCTTAACCTTTTAATTTTGTAGGCGATTATTTATATCGTTTAGTTTATTATACCTCTGAATTCAAAAAATGCTCTCAAACACTTAATTATTAGAAGTTTTGTATTGTTTCTACTGTAAAGAGAATCTCACACCCAATTCGTTGCATTAGAAAATGTTAATAATTGATAAAAAAGCTCTTTTATTAGTAATTACACTTACTTAAGGGATTGATTTTAGATTCATTTGTTACAAAAAAACTTTTTTAATCACCTAAACATCAACGTTTAAATAGCTTTAAATGCATTATTATTTCAAATTGATATTTTTCTCGCTCTTAATCATTTCTGTTACAACTTTCTGTAATAATTCTGAAACAAATCCCACTATCGAGGAAAAAATCGGACAAATGTTGATGATTGGATTTCAGGGATTTGAAGTCGCGGATACTTCTCACGTAATCCGGGATATTGAAACATATTATACAGGCGGTATTATTTTGTTTGATTATGATGTTCCCACCGGATCATCTGATCGAAACATTGATAATTATGAACAGGTCCAACAATTAAACTCACAACTACAAAACCTTTCTGCTACCCCTCTTTTTATAGCGATTGATCAGGAAGGTGGCAGAGTCGCGCGGCTAAAAACCAATCGGGATTTCCCACGAACTGTTTCAGCACAATATTTGGGTGAACAACAAGGCGTGGACTCAACCAGATTCTATGCTGCTGAGCAAAGTGACTTACTGAACAAGCTTGGGTTTAATGTGAATTTTGCGCCCGTTGTAGATTTAAATACAAACCCTGAAAATCCGGTTATCGGTCAGCTTGAAAGAAGCTATAGTGCCGATCCCGATGTGGTGACAAATCATGCAGAAGCCGTTATTAAAGCGCATCAAGAAAGAGATCTTTTACCCGTTATCAAACATTTCCCCGGGCACGGAAGCGCCTGGAATGACTCGCATGTAGGCATGGCTGATGTAACCGAAACATGGGAATCTATCGAACTTGAACCCTATCGATTACTGATTGAAAAACCACTCTCTTTTGGCGTGATGACAGCACATGTTCTTAATGAAAATTTAGATGCTGAACTTCCTGCTACACTATCAAAAGATATACAGACAGGAATATTAAGGGACTCATTAAATTTTAATGGGGTCCTATTTTCAGACGATATGCAGATGGATGCCATACGGACATTTTATGGATTAGAATTTGCAATTGAGAAGGCAATTTTAGCAGGAGTAGACATACTGGTATTCGCTAATAATTCCGTCTATCAGCCCAATATCGTCCCCGATGCAGTAAATATCATAAAAGAACTTGTCAACGAAGGAGTCATTACAGAAGAGAGAATAGATCAATCTTATCAACGAATTATAAATGCAAAAAGAGATCTTGGTCTGCTTTAACTCCACTTTTACTACTAATTTTCAATAAACTATTTGAGCATGTCCGTAAAAAAGAATTATACCTTTGATGAACTTAAAGAACGGTTTGAAGGTGCTAAAACAGTTATCCATGAGTATGGAAGTCTGGCTGAGGATACCGTAAACTTTAAGCTTAACCCAGAAACCTGGAGTTGCACAGAAGTTTGTCAGCATTTGATTCGTTTTAACGACATGTATATGTCAGAGATTAACTCTGCTATTGATAATCGTAAGACTCTTCCCGTCTTTCAAAATGGCGATTCATTTTCACCAAAGTGGTCTGCCAGAAAATTAGCCAAGTATATGGAGCCCCCATATAGGTTTGGCATCAAAACACTCAAACCCATGTATCCTTCCCACATTGAACTATCTGCTGCAGATACATTTATGCGTCTAATAGGCATCAATGAAACGATTATAACATTGCTCTCTAAAGCTGAAAAAGAGAAATGGAATCTCCATAAAATTAAGGGAAGCCATCCCCTTCTCAAGTTATACAGAATGTCACTGATTGATTATCTTGTCTTAATTGATGCACATCAGCGCCGGCATTTTTGGCAAATTGAACAAATTTTGACCCGAATTCCGGAGTAGTCTCCCCTTTAGGGAATATTCAGATGTTTGTTCGATAGGTATTCTACAGACCGGGATGGCCGGACAGCCTGTCCGGAAAAGTAACTTAGTAACCTTTTAGCGGATTTTAACCATTTTCGGGCAAGCTGCCCGAAATACTGTTTTAAACAACCTTAAGTCTCTTTAAAGAACCTTTACTTCCATCAACTCATCCCAGTCTGTAGTATATTTTTTGCTTAAATATTGCTGCTTCATTTGCCAGGGTTGATTAATCCCGCTTCCGGCCACAGACATCGTTCGTTTTCCAAATTTAGCATTGATCCCGTCCATGCTCTCCATCAAAGAATGCTGTTTTTTTGAGTACAAGTTTTCATCAAACAAATTTCGCTGAATCTCCTGCTGGGGAATAATCCCGGTGAGCATCACCCATGCCTTTTTGTATCGCTTCCCCTTAACAAATAACTGATCTACACACATACCCGCAATTTCTGATAGAGTTGGTGTATCCGCAGTGGGATTAAGCAGGGTGATTTCCAGGCCAAATTTATATTTAGCGTTTTGATTTTCAAATTTGTTGGTCACTATAACCACGCTCATATTTGAAGCCACACAAAATTGCGCCCTGAGCTTTTCAGCAGCCCGACTTGCAAACGAAGAGACAGCTTCTTTTAAATCAAATAATTCCGTTACGGGTTTGCCAAACGATCGAGAGCTGAGAATTCCTTTTCTCGGTTCGGTGGTTTCATCAACTCGCAGACATGGCGTTCCGCGAAGCTCAAATATCGTTCGTAATCCGGTTACGTTCATCACGCTCCGTATCCATGCATCTGGTTGACACCTTAACTCCCAGGCTGTGTTAATTCCGTGTCTGTTTAGCGTCACAGAATACTTTCTTCCCACGCCCCAAATATCCGAAACCGGCGTCCGGCGAAGTATACGTTCAATGGTTTGATCATCGTCCAGTACTAACACGCCTTCTGTTTCAAGGTCAGTTTTTGCGGCTTCATTCGCAATCTTTGCCAGTGTTTTTGTAGGTGCTATTCCTACCGACACCGGCATTCCTGTCCAGCGAAGGACCCGCTGCCGAAGTTCTTTTCCGTATCTTTGAAATGTAGGGACAACCTGAGTAGATAATTCTGCAAACGCTTCATCAATACTGTAAACCTCAATATTCGGAGTCAGTGAACGCAACGATTCCATCACACGATTCGACATATCTCCATAAAGCGCATAATTCGATGATCGAACAGCAATCTTATTTTGATGTATCAGATGTCGTATTTTGAATTCCGGAACGCCCATTTCCACTCCCATCTCTTTTGCCTCTTTTGATCGGGCAATTACACATCCATCATTATTTGATAAAATCACCAACGGACGATTTTTTAGGGTTGGATCAAATACCCTTTCGCATGAGGCGTAAAAATTATTGCAATCGATAAGGGCATACATGGTAGACATAGGTATTCCGGGTCATTCTTTGATGAAAGATTCTGTAAGGGCAATTCATGAATTGCCCTTACAGAATTAACGCGTTATGGATGAGGTCTTTCCCCTCTATAAACAGGAATGGATTACATGAGAAACAACTCCCCAGATTGCTGTATCGGAATGGAAATCATCATTCAGCTGAATCATAGATCCATCTCCCCTCTCAAGTGACCACTGCTTCCGGCTATTCCATAACCTGCAAAGCTGCAATTCACCATCCAGTTCAACCACCACTAATGAGTTGTGCCGGTAGGCAAGAGATCGATCTATCACCAAAAGATCTCCATCATTCACGCCTAATCGACGATTTTCGCTCCCTCTAATTCTTGAGAAAAATGTAGAAGTAGGACGCTGCACAATATGATCATGCAGATTCAGCCGGTCTTCCATGTGATCCGTCGCCGGTGATGGAAAACCCGTTTCCCTGTTTCGTTGAATCGTCAGAGATGGTGTTTCCGTCGGTTTTGTTTGATACGTTTGAGCTATCATAAGTCCTCCATTTATTTATATGTGCAATATATGTCAGGAGTGATTGATTCCAAACTTTTTATTAAATAATTCTCCAAATATTTTTAAGGGCTGAAAAGAACTGTTTGTCAATCAGAAAAATAGTAGTAGTAAAGCTGTTACAAGGAATTTCATGATTGAGTTTGTTTTGATGTATCTTCAATCAGATAAAATTTTTGACGATAAAAACGTTTTATGTCGATACTATTTGTTGCCCAACACCGGGAAATGGCGCCGTTTAAATCTGCAATCGAAAAGCTGGATTCCAACATGGACGTGGAGATCTGGCCGAATGTTAAAAGCCCGGAACGAGTACAGTTTGCCGTGGCATGGAATCATCCCAAAAATGTGTTTGATTCATTCCCAAACCTAAAAGTAATATCATCTTTGGGCGCCGGAGTAGATCATCTATTTGCGGATAACACCATCCCTGATAACATCCGATTTACAAGAGTAGTGGCTCCCTCCCTCTCCGATCAAATGTGTGATTATGTAGTTGGTTCAATACTGGATATTCTGCAACGAACGGAGGTTTATTTAGATCAACAGAAAAAAGCGGAGTGGAAACCTCAAAAAGCATATCGTAAAAAGGATTTAACCGTTGGTGTGATGGGGTTAGGAGCCATTGGTAAAAAAGTAGCTGAAAGATTGGTTTTAAATGGTTTTTCTGTGACGGGATGGTCTAACAGTAAAAAAGAGATTGAAGGAGTGAATACCTATTCAGCAGAGCAGCTGGATTCCTTTCTATCACAGACAAACATCCTTGTCTGTCTGCTTCCGTTAACAAAAGAGACCGAAGGCATTTTGGATCTTGAGCTTTTCAAAAAACTTAAACAACCGGTATTTATCATTAACGTAGCCCGGGGTGAACATTTGGTTGAGGAAGATTTAATTTACTCGCTTGATGTTGATTTACTTCAACATGCTGTGCTTGATGTATTTTTACAGGAACCACTGCCTGAATCGCATCCATTTTGGGGTCGAAGCAAGATTACCATCACACCCCACATTGCATCCGTCACCGATCCTGATGAAGTTGCAGAACTTCTATTGGACAACTACAAAAGATTGCTTTCCGGTATGAATTTGCTGCATGAAATAGATCGAGAAGCGGGGTATTAAAACAAGAAAAAAAAGAGTCGTGAGTTTACTCTATAATAACCGTTGATTGCATAACAACAACCGGTATGAAAAGCTACTTCATCATAATTTTGATTATTACGACAGGCTGCCTTGGCCCTGTGACAGAACTTTACCCCGAAGACAAGGAAGAACGTCCTATCCCTATCTACCTAATCAGCCATGGCTGGCACGTGGGAATTGCCATTGAATCGGAATATATATTAAGCCAACTACCTGATCACGAAAAAATGCCCAAAGCAGAATACCTAAAGTTTGGTTGGGGAGATGGCAGATATTACACCGATTCCGATGCAGGTTTTGGACTACTTCTCAGAGCTGCTCTGTGGCCTACACGCAGCGTACTTCACATTGTAGGAATAGATATTCCACTGGATCGATATTTTATGGGAAGCGAAATTATCAAGATTCAAATTACCCAGCTTGGAGCAGATGAATTTGCAAAATTTATAAATGATAGATTTAGGCGGGATGAGGATGGGAATGTCCGGTTTAACTCGGATGGGCTCTATACGAACAGTTCTTTTTTTGACGCAATAGGCAGGTATTATCTGCCAAAAACTTCAAACACCTGGACTGCTCGTGCATTACGCAAAACAGGGTATCCAATCACACCGTTTTATTCCCTTACTTCAGGAAATGTAATTCAACAAGCGAGAAAGGATGGGGAAATTATACGGTTGAATTAAAGAGTTTGTAATTCTTAATGCTATCCCAAAGTTACATCCAGAACCATCATCACACAGAAACCAATAACGGTTCCGAGCGTAGCAAGATCTGTATTTCCGTGACGCTGGGATGTTGGGATCAGTTCCTCAACAACCACAAATATCATCGCACCGGCTGCAAATCCTAATGCATACGGCAAAATTGGTTGAATAAATATTACAGCAAGAGCTCCAATTACTGCCGATGGAGGATTTACAAGTCCAGATAACTGGCCATAGTTAAAACTCAGTCCTCTGCTTACACCTTCACCCCGAAGCGGCATTGAAACCGCCATTCCTTCGGGCATGTTTTGAATACTAATTCCTATTGCAAGAGCCACGGCCGCGGCAACTGTTGCTGTTCCTGTTGGATCTACCCCAATTGCAGCCGCGCCAAACAATACCCCAACTGCAAGACCTTCGGGGATATTATGAAGAGTAATCGCCATTACCAGTAGGGTTGCCCGCCTCCATTTTGTTTTCACCCCTTCAGCCTGTTCTTTAGGTAAACCAAGATGAAGATGTGGAACGTAGGCATCAGCAAGTCTTATGGTAAATGCACCCACTAAAAATCCCAATGTTGCAGGCATCCATTTTATCAAGCCTAAAGATTCAGACATCGCCATTGAGGGTTCAAGTAACGACCATATTGATGCCGCAATCATCACACCGGCAGCAAAACCCAAAGCAAAATCTAAAAACCTAACGCTGACTTCTTTTTTTATATATACCACCGCAGCCCCAATTGCGGTAGTTATCCATGCTAACGTTCCGGCAAGAAATGCCTGCGATACAGGCCCAAGTTCATAAAACCAAGCGGGTAAGAAATCCATCAGAGCGATTATTGTGAAGTTATTTTTCGTTTTTAAGATACAATTTTTAGCTATGACTAAAAATATAATTCATGTCATTTGCATTTAAATCCAGCTCCTAAAACTTTACTGTGGTAATGAAAATAATTCCGTCCTTTTATGATCAAAACATTAAAGTTCTGTATCTTTCTTCTCTATCTATAAACAGGCTCAAATCTCCAATAACTTCCGGTGAAGGAAACCGTTTTAGGATTGAAATTGTTTGATCATTAAAATTGGATAAATCACACAACAGAATTTTTTAATAATGCAGATTCAGTTTAACAAAGAGCTCTTTTCTACCCGCCACATCGGTTCCAACCAATCTCAGATTAATGAAATGCTGGATGCTTGCGACGCAGAAAGTCTTGATCATTTAGTTGGAGAAACGATACCCGGAAAAATTCGGCTGGACAAACCCCTGCATTTGCCTCCGGCTTTGGGAGAAGATGAGTATTTGGAGCAGATCAAAAAGATGGCTTCCAAGAATCAGATTTTTCGATCTTTTATTGGAATGGGCTATTACGAGACGATTACCCCCAATGTAATTCTGCGAAATGTGTTGGAAAATCCGGGTTGGTATACAGCATATACACCATATCAGGCAGAAATTGCCCAGGGAAGATTAGAGGCACTGATTAATTTCCAGACTGCCATTACGGATCTCACCGGAATGGAGATTGCCAATGCTTCTCTGCTGGATGAAGGTACCGCCGCGGCAGAAGCTGCATCGATGCTCTATGGAAAACGAAAGGGCAAAAAACGAAAAGTCGCCAACAAATTCTTTGTTTCTGATAACTGTCATCCTCAAACCATTTCTGTTCTTAAAAACAGAACAGAGCCATTAGATATCACGCTTGAGATTGGAAATCTTTCCGACCTTGATGTATCTGACCCCAAACTTTTTGGAGTGTTAATTCAATATCCCGGAACGGACGGTGTGGTGGAAGATCACACCGATTTAATTGAATCTGCTCACAAAAATGATGTATATATAACCGTTGCTGCTGATCTTTTAAGTTTAGCGATACTTAAATCACCCGGTAAAATGGGTGCCGATGTGGTAGTTGGCTCATCTCAGCGATTTGGCGTTCCCATGGGTTATGGTGGTCCGCACGCAGCATTTTTTGCCACCCGAGATGAATTTAAGCGAAATATTCCGGGCCGAATTATTGGAGTGACTCAGGATGCGGAAAATAATCCCGCATTTCGAATGGCACTTCAAACAAGAGAGCAACATATCCGCCGCGAAAAAGCGACATCAAATATCTGTACAGCTCAAGTTCTGCTTGCAGTAGTTGCAGGATTCTATGCCGTTTATCACGGGCCTAAGGGAATCAGAAAAATTGCTGAACGCACTCATGGTTTGGCTAAACTAGCTTCTGCCGGACTTAGAAAGCTCGGGTTTGAGTTGGATCACGAACATTTTTTCGACACGCTTTCAGTTCGAGTTCAGGATAAGAATCTACAAGATTCGATTCGTGATCTGGCTCTAAAGCACAGAATGAATTTCCGTTATGCCGGAAATAGCATCGGCCTCTCATTTGACGAAAATAAAACACTGGATGATGTTCAAACTGTTCTGAATATTTTTGCAGATGCATCCGGAAAAGAGAATCAATTCAATTTAAAAGAAGCCTCCGAACTTATTAATATTGATTTCCCCGAGCGATTAACCCGTACAGAAAATTATTTAGAGCATCCGGTATTCAATCAGTTTCACTCCGAGCATGAGATGTTGCGATATCTCAAAAAACTGGAAAATCGTGATCTTGATTTAACTCATTCCATGATTTCTCTTGGTTCATGCACAATGAAGCTCAATGCCACAGCAGAAATGATTCCTCTCACTTGGCCGGAGTTTGGCAAAATTCATCCGTTTGCGCCTGTAGATCAGGCAAAAGGATATCATCAGCTTTTTGAGGAGCTAAGTGAATGGTTATCAGAAATTACCGGATTTCACTATGTATCACTTCAGCCGAATTCAGGAGCTCAGGGAGAATATGCCGGTTTAATGGTGATCAGGGCTTATCATCTGGCAAATGGAAATAAAAATCGGAAAATCACGATTGTTCCATCATCTGCACATGGAACTAACCCTGCAAGTGCGGTAATGGCCGGAATGGATGTGGTAATTACCAAATGTGATGCGCACGGTGATATAGATCTTGAAGACCTCAAAGAAAAAGTAGAGAAGCATAAAGATAATTTGGCTGCTTTGATGGTCACATATCCATCGACTCATGGGGTTTTTGAGCAGGATATTCGTGAAATCTGTCAATTAATACATGATAATGGTGGATTGGTTTACATGGATGGAGCAAACATGAATGCTCAGGTTGGGCTTACGTCTCCCGCACAAATTGGAGCTGATGTATGTCACTTAAATCTGCACAAAACGTTTTGTATTCCCCACGGTGGTGGTGGTCCGGGAATGGGCCCCATCGGTGTAGTGGAAAAGCTGACCCCATTTCTTCCTGGTCACGATGTGATTCCCACAGGTGGCGAAAAAGCCATTCACTCCATTTCAGCAGCTCCTTATGGGAGTGCAAGCATTCTTACAATTTCCCACGCATATATACGGATGATGGGATCGGAAGGACTTACCAAAGCCACAGAAGTTGCTATATTGAATGCAAACTATATAAAAGATCAGCTGAAAGATCATTACCCGATTTTATATACGGGTAAAGGAGGACGAACTGCGCACGAGTTTATCTTAGATATTCGCGGATTTAAGCAATCAGCCGGTATTGAAGCGGTGGATATTGCAAAACGATTAATGGATTACGGTTTCCACGCCCCAACCATGTCATTCCCGGTTCCGGGCACACTGATGATTGAGCCTACGGAAAGTGAATCAAAAGCTGAACTAGATCGCTTTTGTGAGGTAATGATCAGTATCAGAAATGAAATTCGGGAAATTGAAAATGGAGAAACAGATCCGGAAAATAACGTACTAAAACACGCTCCTCATACTATGAGAGTGGCACTTAATGATGAATGGACTCGTCCTTACACACGTGAAAAGGCAGTATTTCCTTTACCTGATTTGCGGTTCAACAAGTTTTGGCCATCTGTTAGCCGCGTGGATGATGCGTACGGCGATCGAAATTTAATGTGTACTTGTGTACCGATTGAAGAATATTCTGAAGGTCAACAGCCTGCTTCTGTTAAATCTTAAAAAACCCTAATTATATTCTTCATTCAGGTGGGTTATATTGAATTAATATATAAACGTTTTGTTATCACAGATGAAGAAAAAAATAGTTATCGTTGAAGATGACCGATTGTTGGGAACTGTATTAAAGAAAATGGCAACCGCGATTGGATATGAAGTTTTAGATATTGCTCGTACAGGAAAGAGTGCCATCGAATCTATAAAAAAATATACCCCTGATTTAGTTTTCATGGATGTATTTTTGGCCGATAACATTTCAGGTATTGAAGCCATGAAAATAGTTCGTGAATATTCTAATGTACCTGTTATCTATATTTCAGCGCAATCTGACATGCAAATTCAGAAAGAAGCTGCATTTCTTGGAAATTCCATGTTTATGGTTAAACCGGTAAATATGACTGATTTAAAAATAGCCGCTAATGGTATGTCAGGCGCTGTTGCTTAGTTCAGGAGTTTGTGGAGGCCAGGAAGGAATCTCCACATTTGAATCCGGTTTTACATTATCAGTAACAAACTGGTAGTTACTTTTTTGCAGTTCCTTTATAAGGAAAGCAACTTCTTCTCTCTCCAGATCTTGCACTACAAAAGACTTTCCGTGATCACCAGAAGCGACATAAACTTGCAATGTGCAGAGCTTTCTAAATCGCTGAATCCAACTCTCCGAAACCGAGACATCCTGTATACGATCTCTTTTCACGATAGACGTTGTTTTCGATAGATTTCGATTTCGGAGTATTATTGTGTTTTCATCCCAGGCAACGGCTGCATCTTTATATTTTAGCCAGCCCCATCCAATTGATAGAATTGGCAGCAACCAAATCCAGTTAGTGGGAAAAAGAACCCAATAAATACCGGCAGTGATTATTGTAAGCAAAAATGCAGATCTGAAAATATACCTTCTCACTGCTCTTTTCGGAGGGGAAAATCCTTTTATTCGTATATCGTAAGCAGGTAAAATTTCATGTAATAGTTTACTGATTTTCTTTTGGGATATTAGTGGAAAAAGCATGATTGAACCCGTTCCTTTATCATCACCATAACCTGCACTTTCGAGGTGTACAGAACCGTAACCGAGTGGCTGACGCAATAAACCTTCATTAACATAGATTGCCTGAATTCTTTTGTAGGGAATTGTAATACGTTTTTTTTCAAAAATCCCTCTCGAAATAATCAATTCATCTTCTTTCACCTCTACTTTAAAATCGCCATACATCAATAGTGTGCTGAAAAAAGAGATTAGCCATGCTACTACTACAAAAATTAGTAAGATGGAGATAATTAAAATTGTATCCGTTTGTGAAGGCAGCATTTTAAAGAAATACTCGAAGGCCTCTGATTCTCTGATCACAGGCTCAATCTGGGAAAACAGCGTACCTAAAATGGAAAGTGCAATTCCGAAACGGCCTGATGTAGATGCAGCAACGAGCAGATCTTTTCCCGGCAAATTAAATATTTTACGCTTTTTTTGATCTGCTTTGTCCTCAACAGCCTCTATTTTTTCCTTGCCGTTATTCCGAAGTATTCTATTGATCTCCTTTGCCTTATCTCTGGTTACAGCTTCCAGTGAAGCCGCTCGAGACGTTGATCCGGCTGTTTGTATATCCACTTTTACGAGACCGAATAATCGTTGAATAATCCCTGATGAAATGTCAATTACCTGGATGCGATCTTTAGTTAAAAAAAGATTCTTACGTACAAAAATTCCGGTTTTTATTTGAAGTTCTCCCTCCTCAATTCTGTATAGAAATCGCCACCAACCAGCAATTCCCATTATCAGTAATAGTGCAAAGCCACCTCCAATCCACCATAGAAATGGAAACTCTTCACGTTGTGCACCCACAAACAGGAAAACAAGAATGGTAATTAAATTTCCTCTAACTAAACCAAACGCTCGTGTGAGTGCTGCAATTGGATGTTGTCGCTGAAATTCAAACATCTTCTTCTGCCAGTCGGGCGTGGATTGAAATTTGGCTTCGTACTCGATCTGCGATAACCGAATCAAGAGCTGGAATTTCGTGAGTTGTAGCTGCCGTTGAAATAGTTACTGCTGATAGGTTATACCATCGCAAGAGCGGTCCCTGCCGGGTATCTACATGCTGTACTCGATTGATGGGTATAAGAGTTTCGGTTCGTACAAGTACACCCCTTATCAAGTCAATTTCGTTTTCATCAATACTGTACCGCCAATATTTCCAGCGTAGGTATGGAATCCATACAATTGATAGTAACCAAAAAGTAAAAATAATTACTGAACTGATAGCAATTATCCAGAGGTGGAAATCAGAAGTGCCAAAAACTGCACCGTATGCAATGGGTATACCAAAGAAAAAAAGATTTCCGAATGCACTGCCCCATTGCCATGCACGAATTGATCTCGGTGTTAATTTGTAAAACGATCGTTTATTCATTCTCTACAGTTAATTAGAAGCACTAAATATACCGCGTAACGTAGAGAGTTAACAGGAAAGGATTTTGTTACTCAGTACTTTTTTTGGAATCCGAATTTACGAACTCTTCATTGGTTCGATAAGTAGTTGCGTTCTCTTTTTTCTTATCAAACTCTTTCCTCTTTTTTTTCCAGGCAAGATAGTACCCAAATGAAGCCAGAACAGATACAAATACAATAGCTGTAAATACAAGTGTAGATTCCATAATAAGAGGGTTTATTAACCTTTATAAATATAAAGTAACCCTATCATTAATAGTTCCTCTTCAGTAAAAAAAAGCCGCGCTAATTAGCGAGGCTTTTATTAAACGCAAAAAAAATCAACGTTTTAACCGTTGTTTTTGATTTCTTGAATTTCAAGACGGATTTCCTGAGAGACCTTTTTCAGGTCTTGTAATTGCTTACGAGCTCTTGTACCTGCAGCTTTGTTTCCTTTGTTATAGAACTTGTCCATATCATCTTCAAGTTCAGCCATAAGAGTTTTTACTTCGTTAATTCTACTCATTTAATTCTCCAAATATTAGTTAAGATTTTAAATGGGGTATCTATTTTATCCCCTCTTTTTTACTGTACAGTTTAGTCAACTGTGATAGTAAAACTCGCTTAAGTTAACATTCTATGCACTAAATGCATCTATTTTTATCATTTTTTTCAGTTTAATTTTTACAACTATCCTACTTATCGCTCATCTTATATGTTTTGATTTATCTACCGAAAATAGATTTATCATGAGAAGTTCTTGATTATACTAAACTTATAAGAAAATTATTTTTTATTACACTTATAAAATATTATGTCAAACAAACTATTTCGTTTACTGAATTTTTTCATCAAATATGTCTGCAGCAAGTTCCCCACGCTTCTGATTCACGAAAAAACTGACCAAAATTGCCACCAAAAAGAGTGCGGCACAGAAGAGTACGGATTTTTGCAGGCCAAATTGCGTTTGCAATAACCCCAGGCCAATAATGCCGAACACTCCCGCAAGTTTATTTGACAACCCCCAAAACCCAAAAAACTCTGCTGATTTTTCTTCAGGTGAAAAAAGACCCACTAATGCCCTGCTGGCAGACTGACTGGATCCCAAACTTAACCCTGCCAAAACTCCAATATATAAAAACATATACTGTGCTTCTATTTCCGTACCTAATCGGCTGTTAACCCATGAGGTTAAATCTGTAACAGCCCAGATTCCAAGTACTGCAAAAAACCAGAGTCCCAGAGTTACGTTATAGGTAAATTTCGCACCAATTTTATCTTGCAATAATCCAAAAGAAAATGCTCCGGCAGCAGCTGTTACCTGAACAATTATAAACATGTATATGCGTACGTCCTCATCCCATTTCACAACTTGATCACCATAAATAAATGCAAATGAAATGACGATATAGATTCCTGCCATTGCAAAAAATACGGATATCAAAAAAACAGCGAGATCCCAAAATTTTCTCACATCTTTAACGGTTTGGCCAAGCCGTGTAAATCCCATGGAGGTATACGTTTCTCCCGCTGGCAGCTCCCTACGCTTTGTGGGTTCTTTTAGCCATACAAAAGTAGGAAGTGCCGCTATCATAAAAAATAGAGCGGCAAAAGGTCCTACCCATCGAATACGACCAAAATTTTCAGCTGTAGCATCGCCTAAATACACAATTACAAAACCTGCAGCCAGCAATCCGCCCACGTATCCCAAAGCCCATCCAAAGCCCGAAATTTTACCTAAATCTTTTGGAGGGCCTAAACTTGGAAGAAAAGCAGCTATAAAACTTTCGCCGGTTGCATAGGCGAAATTCGATACAATTATTAATATGACTCCCAAAACAACCATTCCCGGCTCAACAAAGTACAGAAGTATTGTGCTGAAAATGGTGAGTATGTAACTATAGAATAAAAACTTCTTCTTAAGAGCAGAGTAATCCATTATGGCTCCCAATACCGGACCGGAAAGAACTACCAAAAAATAACTAATCGCCAGTGCTACGCTCCACAATAAATTCCCAAGACGATAATCATTAGCTGCATCCCCCACAATCACTGTAGTGAACAGCACGGGAAAAATCACAGTAATGATTAATAGCGTATACGCCTGATTGGCAAAATCAAACATAGCCCAGCCAAAAATTTCTTTTTTGGAAGCCCGTGGAATATCTTTTCGTTCTCTTCTCATAAACCCGAATTCAATTTAATTTGTCAGAATCTATTTAAGTCTGAGATCGAATAAAAATAATAGATTACCTATTTCAAAATTGATCCAATATCGAAACTTTAGTTT